>NZ_JAVRHI010000557.1:0-53230 GCF_034105845.1 Streptomyces sp. CRN 30
GAGGGCATCGGCGGGGCCGGTGCGGGTGCGGCGGGCGGATAGCCGTAGCCGCCGGGGCCGCCGGCGCCGGCTCCGGGCGGGCCGGCCGGGGCGGAGGTGGGCGCCTGCTGGCTGCTGGAGGAGGCGAGCGTACGGCTGCGCACCCGGTACAGACCGGTGTCGAGGTCGTCCGCCTTCTCCAGGTGCACCTTGATGGGGCCCATGAAGGTGTAGCGCTGCTGCTTGGCGTAGTCGCGCACCATGCCGGCGAGCTCGTCGCCGAGCTGGCCGGAGTAAGGGCTGAGGCGCTCGTAGTCCGGCGTGCTCAGCTCCACGATGAAGTCGTTGGGCACGACGGTCCGGTCGCGGTTCCAGATGGTCGCGTTGTTGTCGCACTCCCGCTGGAGCGCTCCGGCGATCTCCACCGGCTGCACCTCGGACTTGAACACCTTGGCGAAGGTGCCGTTGACCAGACCTTCGAGACGCTGCTCGAAACGCTTCAGGACTCCCATGGGGCACCTCCTCCGTCGTTGTCGTCCTGCGTACCGCGTACGTACTGCTTACTGATCGTATCCACGCGCCGGGAAATCGGCTGGTTCCCCCTGTCGGCCCGGTCGACGGGTGTCGACGCCCACTGAAGTCCCCTCCCGAATTCCCGTCGGAGCCCGTGTTCGAACTCCTCGGTGCCTCGTCCCGCAGCCGTTCTGCGGTAGGTCCCGCGGTGCTTCTGCCAAGGATCGTAGAGGTGACGCGAGACCAGTGTCCCGCACCCGGCTGTGGACCCTGCCCTCCGCAGGGGAGATGGCCGGGACCGGTACGAGGTTGATACGTGAACCAGCAGGTGCCGGTACATGGCGGGGGAGCCGCGCGAGGGGCGTGCCGGAGCGAGCGGGAGGTCGGGCGGTTGCGGGAGGGGTGGTGAGCGGGGAGCGCGCGGGCGGTGGTGGGTGGCGTGTGGGGGCTGAGCTGCCGGGACGGGAGCCCCGGGCGGGCGGGGGGAAACAAGGGATGTGAATCCACCCGCTCCAGCGTGCTAATCTTCTGCATGTCAGAAGGCGCCGCGCCGAAAGGGGCGGGAGCCGGAAGACACACCCAATGCGCGGGTGGCGGAATAGGCAGACGCGCTGGATTCAGGTTCCAGTGCCCGCAAGGGCGTGGGGGTTCAACTCCCCCCTCGCGCACAGCGGGAAGGGTCTCCACCAGGACGAAAGTCCGGTGGGGGCCCTTTCTCGTTGCCCGGGTGCGGTCAGGGGGCGGATCGGTGTCGCAGGTCGGGGCCGATGGTGAGGTATCTCACGGTCGGGGCCCGAGGGGCGGGTGTGTCAACCGGTGCTCGTTCAACGTGTGTTCATCCTCAGCGCTCGCTCGTGTTCGTGTTCGTGCCCGTGTCCAGAGCGCGTTCCATGAGCAGCGTGTCGATCCACCGGCCGTGTTTGTGGCCGACGGCCGTGAGGCGGCCGGCCTCGGTGAAACCGAGACGGCGGTGCAGGGCGACCGAGCCGCCGTCCCCGGTGTCGGCGATCACCGCGATCATCCGGCGGATCCCGGTCGCGGCGGACTCCCTCAGCAACGCGTCCAGCAGGGCCGTGCCCAGCCCGCGGCCGGTGTGCCCCGGCGCGAGGTAGACGGTGTCCTCGGCCGTGTGCCGGTAGGCGGGCTTGGGACGCCAGGGAGCGGCGTACGCGTAGCCGGCAACCGGAGGACCGGCGAGATCGGCGAGATCGGCGACGAGGAAGGGGAGGCCGCGGTCGTTCCGGTCCTTCAGCAGCCGCAGCCAGTCGTCCGTGCTCCGCGGTGTCTCGTCGAACGTGACCAGCGTCTTGGTGGCGTAGTGGGCGTAGATGTCGGCGACGGCCTCGATGTCACCGGGAGCCGCCGGGCGGACGAGCACGGGGCGCACCTCTCTCTGCAGCAACCGGCTGATGCGGACGACATCGCCGGGAGCATGCTGTCCTCGGTCGAACGTCGTCGCAAGACGCCCGCAACCGTCGTGCGGGGCGCGGCCCACGCTGCCCCGAGGTGCACCCGCTCCCACCGGATCGCACGAGTTTGCCGTCGTGGAGTCCGGTCGGCCCCGGTTGACCGCCGGTGGACGGCCCGTGCGGCTCGGCCGTTGTCCACAGGGTCTGACGCGTCCCGTCGAGCGGCTGTACGGTCGTCACGCATCGGTGTGCATGCGCGGGGGGAGGCGGTCGCGGTGACCGGGACCGGTACGGCGGAGGCGGTGGCGCAGGGGCCGGAGGGGCCGGGCGGGGCGCGGGTGCCCTGGATACGCGGTTTCGCGCGCCGGCCCTCGCGGGACTCGCCCAAGGCGGAGGGGAAGGCGCTGCGCGAGCGGGTGCGGCGCGCGGCCCACGCCGAACTGGTGCTCGACGCCGGGCGCCCGGACGTGGTGGCCGCCGTGGCGGAGTCCAACCGGGGCCGGATCCCCGAGCTGACGCCGATACGGGTCGGCAGGATGGCCAGGACACCGTTCTCGTTCCTCCGGGGTGCGGCCGGGCTCATGGCGTACGACCTCGCCCGGACGCCCATGACGGGCATCGGCGCCCAGATATGCGGTGACGCGCACGCGGGGAACTTCGGGCTGTACGGGGACGCGCGCGGCGGGCTCGTCATCGATCTGAACGACTTCGACGAGACCGTCCACGGGCCCTGGGAGTGGGACCTCAAGCGGCTCGCCACCTCGCTCGTGCTGGCCGGGCGCGAGGCGGGGGCGAACGAGGGCCGGTGCCTGGAGGCGGCGCTGGACGCGGTGGGCGCGTACCGCCGCACGGTGCGGCTGCTCGCCAGGATGCCGGCGCTCGACGCGTGGAACGCCATCGCGGACGAGGAGCTGGTCTCCTACACCGACGCCCGTGACCTGCTCGGCACGCTGGAGCGGGTGCAGGAGAAGGCGCGGGCGAACACCAGCGGGCGGTTCGCGGCGAAGTCGACGGAGGTGCTGGAGGACGGCACCCGCCGTTTCGTGCAGGCGCCGCCGGTGCTGCACCGGGTGCCCGGCGCGGAGGCCGCCGCGGTGGCCGCCTCCCTGGAGGGGTACCTGGACACCCTGCCGGAGGACCGGCTGCCGCTGCTCGCCCGGTACGCGGTGCAGGACGTCGCGTTCCGCATCGTCGGCACGGGCAGCGTGGGCGCGCGCTCGTACGTGGTCCTGCTCCAGGACCACCGGGGGGAGCCGCTCGTCCTCCAGGTCAAGGAGGCGCGCCCCTCGGCGTTGGTCCCGCACCTGGTGGAGGCCGGTTTCGAGGCGCCGGAGGTGGCGCACGAGGGGCGGCGGGTGGTCCTCGGCCAGAAGCGCATGCAGGTCGTCAGCGACAACCTGCTCGGCTGGACCACGGCCGACGGGCGTCCCTTCCAGGTGCGCCAGTTCCGCAACCGCAAGGGCAGCGTCGACCCGGCCGCGCTGGCCGCCGACCAGATCGACGACTACGCCCGGATGACCGGCGCCCTCCTGGCCCGTGCCCATACGCACAGCGCCGATCCCCGCCTCCTGGCCGGCTACTGCGGCAAGAACGAGGAACTGGACGAGGCCGTGGCGGCGTTCGCCGTCGCCTACGCGGACCGTACGGAGGCGGATCACACCGCTCTCGTGACCGCGGTCAAGGAGGGGCGGGTGGCGGCGGAGTCGGGAGTGTGAGGCGGCGGCCGGGCCGGCCGGGCGTGGCCTACGCTGGTCGGGTGACGAGCCCGGAAGCCGATCAGTCCCCGCCCCAGCCCGTGGTCGATGCCGACGCCGGTGCCGAAGCCCATGACGAGGGCCGGCGGCCCGAGATGCGGCTGGAGCGGGCCGTGCGGGCGGCCGAACAGGCGTTGATCGAGTTCGAGATCGCGGTGGAGACCTTCCGCGTCGAGGTGGAGAACTTCTCGCGGCTGCACCACCAGAAGCTCGGGCCGATGTACGCACGGCTCGACGAGCTGGACGCGCGGATCGCCGAGGCGAAGGCCGCGCGCACCGGGGCCCCGGAGGACGTCCGCGCGGCTCAGGAGGCCCGGGCACGGGTCATGCCCATGCCGGGCGTGGAGGAGCTGTTCCACGGCTGGATGGACTCGGACGGCCTGTTCCCCGAGGCCGCTGCCATGCTCACCGAACAGCCCGTACGGCCCCCGGAGCGGGTGCGGCCGAGCGAGGAGGCCCGCAGGCTCTACCGGGAGCTCGTCCGCAGGGCCCACCCGGACCTGGCGCAGGACGAGGGCGAGCGCAGGCGGCGTGACGAGTTCATCGCCCGGGTCAACGCCGCCTACGGCCGGGGGGACGAGGCGCTGCTGCGGGAGCTGTCCGCGGAGTGGGACGCCGGTCCCGTGCCCGCGGAGCGCACGCCCAGCCCCAGTGAGGAGCTGTACGCCCGCCTCGAGTGGCTCGCCCGGCGCAAGGAGCTGCTCGCCCTGGTCGCCCGTGAGCTGGAGGAGGGAGCGATCGGCGCGATGCTCCGCCTGGCGCCGGACGACCCCGACCGTCTCCTCGACGAGATCGCCGAGCAGCTGCTCGCCCAGGTGGCCGAGCGGGAGGCGGAGCTGACGCGGATCCTGGCGCAGGAGTAGCCGCGCCGCGGGCCATGGGCTGTGCGCCGCGGACTTCCGGCGGTCGGGTAGCGTCGTCCGCATGCATTTCGGAGCTGGTGTGCCCACGGTCCAGGTCGCGGACCTGAAGGACGGCGACTTCCTGCTGGACGTCCGCGAGGACGACGAGTGGCGGGCGGGTCACGCCGAGGGGGCGCTGCACATCCCCATCAGCGAGTTCGTGGCGCGGTACGGCGAGCTCACCGAGGCGGCGCCGGCGGACGGCCGGGTCGCTGTGATCTGCCGCAGCGGTGGACGGTCGGCGCAGGTCACGATGTACCTGGCGCAGCAGGGTGTCGACGCCGTGAACGTCGACGGTGGCATGCAGGCCTGGGCGGCCGGCGGGCGCCCGGTCCTGGACGACCAGGGGCAGCCGGGCTTCGTCCTCTGACGCGGCGTACGGCCGGCTCCGGGTCTTTCGGCCCTCACCGGTCGAAGTCCAGCTCCACCTGCTCCGTGACCGGATGCGACTGGCAGGCCAGCACGTAGCCGGCCGCGGTCTCCTCGGGTTCCAGCGCGAAGTTCCGGTCCATACGGACGTCGCCCGAGACCAGGAAGGCCCGGCAGGTTCCGCACACCCCGCCCTTGCAGGCGTAGGGCGCGTCGGAGCGGTTGCGCAGCACCGTGTCCAGGAGGGACTCGTGCTCGCGCACGGGCCAGGTGCCGCCGCGGCCGTCGAGACGTGCGGTGACCGTGCTGTGCACCGGGGCGGCCGTGGTCGCGGACGCCGTGACGGCCGGTGCGGTGGCCTCCACGTGGAAGATCTCCTGATGGATACGGGTCCGGGGGATGGCGAGGCCGCGCAGCGCCCGCTCCGCTTCCCGCACCAGTCCGAACGGCCCGCACAGGAACCACCCCGCGACCCGCTGGACGGGCAGCAGCGCCGGCAGCAGCCCGGCCAGCCGCTCCCGGTCGAGCCGCCCGGACGGCGGGCCGGCCTGCTGTTCCTCCCGGGAGAGCACCGTGACCAGCTGGAACCGGTCCGGGAAGCGGTCCTTGAGGTCGGCGACGTCCTCCAGGAACATCGTCGACGCCGCCGTCCGGTCGCTGCGGACCAGACAGAACCGGGCCTCCGGCGCCCGCTCCAGCAGGGTCGTCGCGATCGACAGCACGGGCGTGATGCCGCTCCCGCCCACCACCGCGGCGTACAGCCCGGGCGCGGGCTCCAGGGTGAAACGCCCGGCGGGGGTCATCACCTGCAGCTCGTCGCCGACGGCGATCTCCTTCAGCGCGTACGTGGAGAACTCGCCGCCCTCGACCAGCCGCACGCCGACCCGTAGCGTGCGGGGGCCGTCGGTGCCGGGCGCCGGCGCAGGGGAGCAGATCGAGTACGTACGGCGGATCTCGGTGCCGTCGACGGTGCGGCGCAGGGCCAGGTGCTGGCCGGGCAGGTGCCGGTACTCCTCGCGCAGTGCGGGCGGTACCGCGAGGGTGAGCGCCACGGAGTCGTCCGTCAGCCGGTCGACCGCGGCCACCGGGAGCGTGTGGAAGCGGGCCATCACACCTCCTTGAAGTGGTCGAACGGTTCGCGGCAGGCCAGGCACCGGCGCAGCGCCTTGCACGCGGTGGACGAGAAACGGCTGAGCAGCTCGGTGTCGGCCGACCCGCAGTGCGGGCAGCGCACCGGGTCCGGATGCGTGTCCGCGGCCCCGTACGCGCCCGCGTGCCGGGCCTGGGGCGGTGCGCCGGCGCGGGTGGGGCCGATGGTCAGCGGGACGGGCCCCGGGGCCCGGCTCGTACGGGGTGGCGCTATGCCGAACTCGTGGAGCTTTCGCCGCCCTTCGGGTGTGATGTCGTCCGTCGACCAGGGCGGTGCGAAGACGGTGCGGACGGCCACCTCCCGCATCCCGTACGCGTGCAGCGCCCGCTGGATGTCGGTGGACATGGCCTCGACGGCGGGGCACCCCGTGTACGTCGGCGTCAGCTCCACCTCCACCGAGTCCGCCGAGCGGACGTGGACCGCGCGGACGACTCCCAGCTCGTGCAGGGTGAGGACGGGCAGCTCGGGATCGGGCACGGATCCGGCCAGCCGGAGCAGCTCCGCCTCCAGCGGGGTCGAGGTGGTCACCATGACGCTCCCGGGTGGCTGCGGTGCAGGTGCTGCATCTCGGCGAGCATCCGGCCGAAGGGCTCGGTGTGCAGGCCCTGGCGCCCGGCACCCGCCGTCCAGGCCCCCGACCGGGGTCCTTCGGGGACCGTGAGGGTGGCTCGTCGGAGTACCTCCCCGACGGAATCCTCCCAGGCGGCCCGCAGCCCTTCCCGGTCCACCCCGTCCAGGCCGTCCACCGGCTGGAACATCTCCCCGGTGAAGCGCCACAGCGCCGTGCACGCCCGCTGCATCCGCCGGTGGCTGTCGTCCGTGCCGTCGCCGAGGCGCAGCGTCCACTGCTCGGCGTGGTCCTGGTGGTAAGCGACCTCCTTCACGGCCTTGGCCGCCAGTCCGGCGAACGCGGTGCCCCCGGCGGCCAGTTGCCCGTACAGCAGCCGCTGGTAGGTGGAGAAGTAGAGCTGGCGGGCGATGGTGTGGGCGAAGTCGCCGTTCGGCTGCTCGACGAGCTGGAGGTTGCGGAAGGCGCGCTCCTCGCGCAGGTACGCCAGTTCGTCCTCCTCGCCGGCCATCGACAGCAGCGCCCGCGCCTGGCCCAGCAGGTCCAGGGCGATGTTGGCGAGGGCGACCTCCTCCTCCAGGACGGGGGCGTGACCCGCCCACTCGCCCAGACGGTGGGAGAGCACCAGGGCGTCGTCGCCGAGGGCGAGCGCGGCGGGCGCAGCGGTGGTGGCCGTCACAGGTGCCGCACCCCCTCCGGGATCTCGTAGAACGTGGGGTGCCGGTACGGCTTGTCGGCGGCCGGTTCGAAGAACGGGTCCTTCTCGTCGGGCGAGGACGCCGTGATGGCGGCGGACGGCACGACCCAGAGGGAGACGCCCTCGCCGCGGCGGGTGTAGAGGTCGCGCGCGTTGCGCAGGGCCAGCGCGGCGTCCGGGGCGTGCAGGCTGCCGGCGTGGGTGTGCGCGAGGCCGCGCCGCGCACGTACGAAGACCTCCCACAGGGGCCAGTCGGTGTCCGTCATGCCTGCCTCACTCCTGCCTCACCGGTGTGCTTGGCCGCGTACGCCGCGGCCGCCTCCCGTACCCAGGCGCCCTCCTCGTGGGCGCGCCTGCGCTGGTCGATCCGCTGGTCGTTGCACGGGCCGTTGCCCTTCAGGACCTGCCGGAACTCCGTCCAGTCGATCGGGCCGAAGTCGTGGTGGCCACGCTCCTCGTTCCACCTCAGCTCCGGATCGGGGAGCGTGAGGCCGAGTGACTCGGCCTGGGGGACGCAGATGTCCACGAAGCGCTGGCGCAGTTCGTCGTTCGAGTGGCGTTTTATCTTCCAGGCCATCGACTGAGCGGAGTGCTGTGACTCGTCGTCGGGCGGGCCGAACATCATCAGGGACGGCCACCACCAGCGGTCCACCGCGTCCTGCGCCATGGCGTGCTGCTCGGGGGTGCCCCGGCTCAGGGCGAGCAGCAGCTCGTACCCCTGGCGCTGGTGGAAGGACTCCTCCTTGCAGATGCGGACCATCGCGCGTGCGTACGGGCCGTACGAGCAGCGGCACAGCGGGACCTGGTTGGTGATCGCGGCGCCGTCCACCAGCCAGCCGATCGCGCCGACGTCCGCCCAGGTCAGCGTGGGGTAGTTGAAGATCGAGGAGTACTTCTGGCGGCCGCTGTGCAGCTTGTCGAGGAGCTCGTCGCGGCTGGTGCCGAGGGTTTCGGCCGCGCTGTACAGGTACAGGCCGTGGCCCGCCTCGTCCTGGACCTTCGCCATGAGGATCGCCTTGCGGCGCAGGGAGGGTGCTCGCGTGATCCAGTTGGCCTCCGGCTGCATGCCGATGATCTCGGAGTGCGCGTGCTGGGCGATCTGGCGGACGAGCGTGGAGCGGTAGGCGTCGGGCATCCAGTCGCGGGGCTCGATGCGCTCGTCGGCCGCGACGGCGGCGTCGAAGGCGGCCTCGTACGCGGTCGTGGGCGAGGCCGTGTCCGCTGTCGCGAGCGCGGACCCGTCCGTCCGGTCGTCCGGATGCGTCCGGGCCGTCCGGTGCGCTGCTGTCGCCATCGGTCCACCTCGACCTCTCATTCGCTCCCGACCGATCGTTCGGTTCGCTCAGGATCCATGGTGGGTCGAGTCGCCGTAAGGTGTCAACCGCTGTGGACAACTCATGTCCAGCCGTGTGAGCGGTGTGTTGATAGGACCGCTGTGCCCGCAGCGGCTGCGCCGGGCGGGCGGGTCTGAGTACCGTGCCGGTGCGAACACGGTGGCGCGGTGCCCGGCGGCCGGCAGGAACGGTGCCGGGCGAGGTTCGGTCGCCACACAGCCGAGCGGGCCGGACAGTGGGGATCGGGGCGGAATGAACGCGCACGACGAGGGCTCGGACGCCTCGCACGGACGGGGCGCCCCGCGCGGGCCCGATGCCTCGCACGGTCCGGACGCGCCGGGCGGTTCCCCCTCCACGAGGTCCGGCGACGGCCCGGAACCGGACGTCCCCGGCATACGCCCGCCCGCTCCCCGCTCCCCGGACGACCGGTCCCCGACGCCGGCCGGCCCACCGGCCGGCCCGCGGCGGGCGGTCGATCCGCCGGTCGCGGACGCCGGGAGACCCGCCGGCGTCGCCGCGCTCTCCCTGCCCTCCCAGATCCTCGTCGTGCTCGCGCTGGCGGTCGTCGCAGTGGTCGCCTGTGTGCACATCGGGATGGTGTTCCTGCACGTCGCGCCCGAGAACACGGTGACCAAGCAGCACGGCCGGACGATCGACGCATGGGTCTACCCGGAGTTCGAACAGAACTGGAAACTGTTCGCGCCGAACCCGCTGCAGCAGAACGTCGCGGTGCAGGTGCGTGCCGAGGTGGACACCGCGGGGGGCGGCGTCCGGACGACCGGCTGGTACGACCTCTCCGCGCTGGACGGCGAGGCCATCGACGGCAACCCGCTGCCGAGCCACACCCAGCAGAACGAGCTGCGCCGGGCCTTCGACTTCTACCTGGCCTCGCACGACGACGAAGGCCGTCCCTCGGGCCGGCGCGGCGAGCTGTCCGAGCGGTACCTGCGTCGCGTCGTCGTCATGCGCCTGGAGCGGGAGGACGCCGCGGGACGGGGCGGGACCCTCGAACGCGTCCAGGTCCGTTCCCGTACCACCAGTGTGCAGCCGCCTCAGTGGAGCGAGGAGCAGGTGTCCGACAAGCCCGTCGTACGTGAGCTGCCCTGGTGGCCGGTGACCGAGCAGGACCGGACGGGAGCGGGCAGGTGAGGGGCCGGTTCGCCGCGGCGGCCGGCCGGGGCGTCGCCCGGGTCACGGACCGCGCGCTCGGGCCGTACCAGACGGCCGTCGTCCGCATCGGCTTCGCCGGTACCTGGCTGCTGTTCCTGCTGCGCGAGATCCCGCACCGGCACGAGATGTACGGGCCCGACGGTCCCTGGAGCTGGGACCTCGCCCAGCAGCTCATCGCGGGCAACGAGGCCTTCAGCGTCCTGATGTGGTCCGACAGCCGCATCTGGTTCGAGGCCGTCTACGCACTGGCCGTCCTGTCCAGCGCCCTGTTGCTGCTGGGCTGGCGCACCCGCACCATGAGCGTGCTGTTCATGGTCGGCGTGCTCTCGCTGCAGAACCGCAGCGTCTTCATGGGGGACGGCGGCGACAACGTCATCCACCTCATGGCGATCTACCTGGTGCTCACGCGCTGCGGCCTGGTCTGGTCCCTGGACGCACGCCGGTCGGGGCGTGACAGTGCCGCACGCGCGCGTGGGGAGCGGGTCGCGCCGGACAGGGCGGGGCCCGTCCTGTGGGGCGTGCTCGGCGTCTCCCTGCTCCTCGTCTCGCTCCTCGGCCGGCTGAGCGCCGGCTGGCTGGTCGTCTTCTGGGGCCTGTGGGCCGTGCAGGGGCTGTGGTGGTTCGCCGGGCACCGTGCGCGCGGGGCCGAGCCACGCGCGGTGCTCGACCTGGTCGCCAATGCCGTCCACAACGCGGCCCTGCTCGTGATCATGGCGGAGACGTGCCTGATCTACGCCACGGCCGGCTGGTACAAGGTCCAGGGGTCGCGCTGGCAGGACGGCACCGCGGTGCACTACCCCCTGCACCTGGACTACTTCTCGCCCTGGCCGGCCCTGTCGGACCTGCTGACGTCGAACGGCACGCTGGTGATGCTGGTGACGTACGGGACGGTCGTCGCGCAGGTCGCGTTCCCGTTCACGCTCTTCAACCGGCGCGTCAAGAACGTGCTCCTGACCGTCATGATCACCGAGCACGCCGCCATCGCCGTCGTCCTGGGCCTGCCGTTCTTCTCGCTCGCGATGATCGCCGCCGACGCGGTGTTCCTGCCGACGTCCTTCCTCAGGAGGCTGGGCGCGGGGGTGGCACGCGCGCGGGGGAGGCTCTTCGGGCGCCTTGCCCGTAAGGACACCGGGGACACCGGGGTCACCGGGGACACCGGGGACATGCAGGCAGGCGGAGGTGCCGGGGACGGTGAGGGCGCCGCGGACGGCGGGCTCCCCCTGCCGGGCGCGCGCCGGCCGAGCGCCCACGGGGCGGCCGGGCACGCGCCCGTAGGCTGCGCACATGAACGATCCGGTACGTGACTGGCGGCGGCTCGCCGAGACAGCCGTCCTGCTCGACGGCTTCCACGCCCTCAAGCACGCGGTGCGCTTCGGGGCCGAGGTGCCGCTGGCCGTCGCGACTGACCGGCGGGCGGCGCTCGGCCTCGCCGACGAGCTGGGCCCGGACGTGCGGGACACGCTCGACGGGCTGCTGACGGAGGTTCCGGAGACCGTGTACGCGGCACTGGTGCCGCGCCCGCACCCCACCGCCGTGGCCGCCCTGGCGATCCGGCCCTCGCGGGAGGCGGGCCTGCGGGCCCTGGCCCGCACGCCGCGCACCGCGCCCGTGGTCGTCCTCGACAACCCGCGCAACCTCGGCAACGCCGGAGCCGTGATCCGCCTCGCGGCCGGCTTCGGGGCGACCGGTGTGGTCACCACCGGCACGCTCGACCCCTGGCACCCCACGGTCGTCCGCGGCGGGGCGGGCCTGCACTTCGCGACCACCGTGGAGCGGCTGGGCCCGGACGAACTGCCACCGGGACCGGTGTTCGCCCTCGACCCGGAGGGCGACGACATCCGCGGGGTGAAGCTCCCGGACGACGCCGTGCTCGCCTTCGGCTCCGAACGCAGCGGGCTC
Organism: Streptomyces sp. CRN 30; assembly: GCF_034105845.1. NCBI lineage: Bacteria > Bacillati > Actinomycetota > Actinomycetes > Kitasatosporales > Streptomycetaceae > Streptomyces > Streptomyces sp. CRN 30. The sequence continues at coordinate 11,745 of NZ_JAVRHI010000557.1, forward strand.
TCCGCGGAGGTCCGGGACCGCACCGACCACCTGGTGTCCCTGCCGATGCGCCCCCAGGTCTCCAGCTACAACCTCGCGACCAGTGTGGCCATGACGCTGTTCCACTGGAGCGCCGGCGGGGGCGCACCGGTCGCCCCCTAGCCCGGCCTGCGCACCTCCACCACGCGGAAGCGGTTCGCCACGAACGCCGCGTCGCACAGCGCGGCGTTGGCCGCGGGGTTGCCGCCCGAGCCGTGGAAGTCGGAGAACGCGGCCGTCTGGTTGACGTAGACCCCGCCCGTGAGGTTGAGGGAGAGCTGGGCGGCCTCTTCCAGGCAGACCTCCTCGACGTCCCGCTCGACGTCCTGCGAGGTCGTGTACGCGGCGACCGTCATCGCGCCCTTCTCGCGGACCGTCCGGCGCAGCAGGTCCACCGCGTCGGCCGCCGAGTCCACCGCGACCGCGAAGGAGACCGGTCCGAAGCACTCGCTCATGAAGGCCGCCTCGTCGTCCGGCTTGGCGTCGTCGAGCTTCACGATCAGCGGGGTGCGGACGACGGCGTCCGGGAACTCCGGGTGGGTGATCGCGCGCGAGGCGAGGGCCACCTCGCCGAGCCCCGCGGCGGCCTCCAGGCGGGCCTTCACGTCCGGGTTGACGATCGCGCCGAGCAGGGCGTTCGCGCGCGCGTCGTCCCCGAGCAGGCCGTCCACCGCCCTCGCGAGGTCGGCGACGACCTCGTCGTACGACTTGGCGCCCTCGTTCGTGGTGATGCCGTCGCGGGGGACGAGCAGGTTCTGCGGGGTGGTGCACATCTGGCCGCTGTAGAGGGAGAGCGAGAAGGCCAGGTTGGCCAGCATGCCCTGGTAGTCGTCCGTGGACTCCACGAGGACCGTGTTGACGCCGGCCTTCTCGGTGTACACCTGCGCCTGGCGGGCGTTCGCCTCCAGCCAGTCGCCGAAGGCGGTCGAGCCCGTGTAGTCGACGATGCGGATCTCCGGGCGCACGGCCAGCTCCCTGGCGATGCCCTCGTCCGGCCGCTCGGCGGCCAGCGTCACCAGGTTGGCATCGAAGCCCGCCCGGGCGAGCACCTCGCGGGCGATGCGCACGGTGAGCGCGAGCGGCAGCACCGCGCGCGGATGGGGCTTCACCAGGACCGCGTTCCCGGTGGCCAGGGACGCGAACAGGCCCGGGTAGCCGTTCCACGTCGGGAAGGTGTTGCAGCCGATGAGCAGGGCGATGCCGCGCGGGACGGCCCGGAACGCCTTGGTCAGCACCAGCGGGTCCCGCTTGCCCTGGGGCTTGGTCCACTCGGCGGTGTCGGGGGTGCGCGTCTGCTCGGCGTAGGCGTACGCGACCGCCTCCAGACCGCGGTCCTGCGCATGGGGACCGCCCGCCTGGAAGGCCATCAGGTACGCCTGGCCGCTGGTGTGCATCACCGCGTGCGCGATCTCGTGCGTGCGGTCGCCGATGAGCCGGAGGATCTCCAGACAGACCGCGGCGCGCAGCTCCGGGCCCGCGTCGCGCCAGGCGCCCTGTCCCGCGCGCATGGCGGGCAGCAGCACCTCCACGTCCGCGTGCGGGTACGTGACGCCCAGCTCGACGCCGTACGGCGAGACCTCGCCGCCGACCCAGTCGTCCGTGCCCGGCTGGCCCAGGTCGAGGCGGGTGCCGAGGAGGGCGTCGAAGGCCGCCCTGCCGTCCGCGGGGCTCAGGCTGCCCCGCTCGCCGTACGCCTTGGGGTGTTCGGGGTGCGGGGACCAGTACGCGCGCGTGCGGATCGCTTCCAGCGCCTGGTCGAGGGTGGGCCGGTGCGTGGCGATCACTTCGTGGGCGGTGAGTTCGGCGGCCATGGGGGACCAACTCCTCGTCTCATGAGCTCCTCGTCGAACTCATGACCTGGGCGGAAACAGGGACGGGAACGGACGACAGGGTTAGAGTAACCGAACGATCGGTCGGGACAAGGGGGTCCGCCGCATCTGTGGACGACGGCGTGCGGGAGGATCGCGCACATGACAGCACTCGACCCCAGCAGCCCCGTGGCCGTGGTCGGCACGGGCACCATGGGCCAGGGCATCGCCCAGGTCGCGCTGGTCGCGGGCCACCCCGTACGGCTGTACGACGCCGTCCCCGGCCGCGCCCGGGAAGCGGCCGACGCGATCGGCGCCCGCCTCGACCGGCTCGTCGAGAAGGAGCGGCTCGGCGCCGCCGACCGGGACGCGGCACGGGCCGGGCTGCACCCCGCCGACAGCCTCGCCGAGCTCGCGGACTGCGGCCTCGTCGTCGAGGCGGTGCTCGAACGCCTCGACGTGAAGCAGGAGCTCTTCCGCGCGCTGGAGGACGTCGTCGCCGAGGACTGCCTGCTCGCCACCAACACCTCCTCCCTCTCCGTCACGGCCGTCGGCGGTGCCCTGCGCCACCCGGGTCGGCTCGTCGGGCTGCACTTCTTCAACCCGGCGCCGCTGCTGCCCCTCGTCGAAGTGGTCTCCGGGTCCGCGACCGACGTCACGTCGGCCACGCGCGCGTACGAGACGGCCCGGGCCTGGGGCAAGACCCCGGTCGCCTGCGCGGACACCCCCGGGTTCATCGTCAACCGCATCGCACGGCCCTTCTACGCCGAGGCGTTCGCGGTGTACGAGGCCCAGGGCGCCGATCCGGCGACCATCGACGCGGTACTGCGCGAGTGCGGCGGCTTCCGGATGGGCGCCTTCGAACTGACCGACCTGATCGGGCAGGACGTCAACGAGTCGGTCACCCACTCCGTGTGGCGGGCCTTCTTCCGGGACGTGCGCTTCACGCCCTCGCTCGCCCAGCGGCGGCTCGTCGAGTCCGGCCGCCACGGCCGCAAGACCGGGCGGGGCTGGTACGACTACGCGGACGGCGCCGAGCGGCCCGAACCGCACACCGCGGAGCGGGCCCAGGCGCCCGCGTACGTCGTCGTCGAGGGCGACCTGGGCCCCGCGGCCGAGCTTCTCGCGCTGATCCGCGAGGCGGGCGTCCCCGTCCGCGAGGAGGACGAGGACCACGGCACCCGCCTCGTGCTGCCGAGCGGCGGCCAGCTGGTCCTCGCCGACGGCCAGACGTCCGTGGAGTTCCGTGACGTCGTCTACTTCGACCTCGCGTACGACTACCGCACGGCGACCCGCATCGCCCTGTCCGCCTCCCAGGAGACCTCGCCGCGGACCCTCTCCGAGGCGACCGGCCTGTTCCAGGCCCTCGGCAAGGACGTCAGCGTGATCGGTGACGTGCCCGGCATGATCGTGGCCCGCACGGTGGCACGGATCGTCGACCTCGCGTACGACGCCGTCGCCAAGGGCGTCGCCACCGCGGAGGACGTCGACACCGCGATGCGGCTGGGGGTCAGCTACCCGGCGGGACCGTTCCAGTGGAGCCGGCGGCTGGGCCGGACCTGGGCGCACGACCTCCTCGAGGAACTGCACCTGCGCGAGCCCGGCGGCCGCTACGCGCCCTCGCTCGCGCTGTACCGCCACGGCCACGCCTCCGACCAGCGGGAGGACACCGCATGACCACCGCCAAGCGCGACACGTACACCCCCGAGACGCTGCTCTCCGTCGCCGTCCAGGTCTTCAACGAACGCGGTTACGACGGCACCTCCATGGAGCACCTCTCCAAGGCGGCCGGCATCTCCAAGTCCTCGATCTACCACCATGTCGCGGGCAAGGAGGAGCTGCTGCGCCGCGCCGTCAGCAGGGCGCTCGACGGGCTCTTCGGCATCCTCGACGAGGAGCACGCGCGCGCGGGGCGTGCCGTGGAACGCCTCGAGTACGTGGTGCGGCGCATGGTCGAGGTGCTCACCGCCGAACTGCCGTACGTGACCCTGCTGCTGCGGGTGCGCGGCAACACCGACACCGAGCGATGGGCGCTGGAGCGGCGCCGGGAGTTCGACCACCGCGTCGCCGAACTGCTGCGGGCCGCGGCCGCCGACGGGGACGTGCGCGCCGACGTGGAGGTGCGCCTCGCGACCCGGCTGGTCTTCGGGATGATCAACTCGATCGTCGAGTGGTACCGGCCGGACAGCCGGGGCGTGGGCGAGCGCGAGGTCGCCGACGCCGTCGTCCTGTTGGTGTTCGGGGGGCTGCGCGCGGAGGGCTGAGGCGGGAGGCGGGCGGGAGGACCCGTCAGGTCAGCCGTCGGGCTCCAGGTCCTCCTCCTCGAACACCAGCAGCGTGCGCGTGCTGAGAACTTCGGGGATGGCCTGGAGCCGGGTGAGCACCAGCTCGCGCAGGGCTCTGTTGTCCGGGGTGTGCACCAGCAGCAGGACGTCGAAGTCGCCGCCCACCAGGGCGATGTGGGACGCGCCCGGCAGCGCTCTGAGCCGCTCGCGGACCGTGCGCCAGGAATTCTGGACAATCTTGAGGGTGATGTACGCGGACGTGCCTTGACCCGCGCGTTCGTGGTCGACGCGGGCGCCGAACCCGCGGATCACGCCGTCCTCCACGAGACGGTTGATGCGGGCGTAGGCGTTGGCGCGGGAGACGTGCACGCGCTCGGCCACGGAGCGTATCGAGGAGCGGCCGTCCGCCTGCAGGATCTGCAGGATGTCGCGGTCGATCGCGTCCAGCGGACGGGGAGGCGGCAGGGGCGGGCCGGGCTCGGGCGGCTCGGCCATTTGTTCAGGTGCCATGTCCCCCCACCTCCCTGCCATGGACGTACTGCGTCCATCACAGGCTGTGGAGAACCGTTTGTCCACAGCCTGGCGGTGCCTGTAGCCAAAATGTGCCGACGACCGAACAATCGGTAGGTGAGGCGGGTCACATCCGGCGCGCCTCGTGAAGCCGCTCCCACGAGGAGGTGCCGTCATGACGGTCACGGAGCAGCGGGGCGCCCACCGGCCCACGCCCCCGCCCGCCTGGCAGCCCCGAACGGATCCCGCGCCGCTGCTGCCCGACGCCCTCCCGTACCGCGTCCTGGGCACCGGGGCGGCCGCCGGGGCGGACCCCGCACTGCTGCGCCGGCTCTACGCGGGCCTGGTGCGCGGCCGCCGGTACAACACGCAGGCGACCGCCCTGACCAAGCAGGGCCGACTCGCCGTCTACCCCTCCAGCACCGGGCAGGAGGCCTGCGAGGTGGCCGCCGCGCTCGCCCTGACGGAGCGCGACTGGCTCTTCCCGAGTTACCGCGACACCCTCGCCGTCGTGGCCCGGGGCGTCGACCCGGTCGAGGCCCTCACCCTCCTGCGCGGCGACTGGCACACCGGCTACGACCCCCGCGAGCACCGGGTCGCGCCGCTGAGCACGCCCCTGGCGACCCAGCTCCCGCACGCCGTCGGCCTCGCGCACGCCGCGCGCCTGAAGGGCGACGACGTGGTCGCGCTGGCGCTGGTCGGCGACGGCGGCACCAGTGAGGGCGACTTCCACGAGGCGCTGAACTTCGCGGCCGTCTGGCAGGCCCCGGTCGTCTTCCTGGTGCAGAACAACGGCTTCGCGATCTCCGTCCCGCTGGACAAGCAGACCGCCGCCCCCTCCCTGGCCCACAAGGCCGTCGGGTACGGCATGCCCGGCCGCCTGGTGGACGGCAACGACGCGGCCGCCGTGCACCAGGTCCTGACCGAGGCGCTGGCCCACGCGCGCGCGGGCGGCGGCCCGACGCTCGTCGAGGCCGTGACCTACCGCGTCGACGCTCACACCAACGCCGACGACGCGACGCGCTACCGGGACGACGCGGAGGTGGCGGCCTGGCGCGCGCACGATCCCGTAGCGCTCCTGGAGCGGGAGCTCACCGCGCGAGGGCTCCTCGACGAGGACGGGATACGCGCCGCGCGCGAGGACGCCGAGGTGATGGCCGCGGACCTGCGCGAGCGCATGAACCAGGACCCGGTGCTCGACCCCATGGACCTGTTCGCGCACGTGTACGCGGAGCCGACGCCGCAACTGCGCGAACAGCGCGAGCAGTTGCGGGCCGAGCTGGAGGCCGGCGCCGAGGCGCAGGGGGCGGACCGATGACCACCGTCGCCGTCAAGCCCGCCACCATGGCCCAGGCGCTCACGCGCGCGCTGCGCGACGCCATGGCCGCGGACCCCGCGGTGCACGTCCTGGGCGAGGACGTCGGCACGCTCGGCGGCGTCTTCCGGGTCACCGACGGACTCGCCGCGGAGTTCGGCGACGACCGCTGCACGGACACGCCGCTCGCCGAGGCGGGCATCCTCGGCACGGCGGTCGGCATGGCCATGTACGGACTGCGGCCCGTGGTGGAGATGCAGTTCGACGCCTTCGCCTACCCGGCGTTCGAGCAGCTCGTCTCGCACGTGGCCCGCATGCGCAACCGCACGCGCGGTGCGCTGCCCCTGCCGATCACCGTCCGCGTCCCGTACGGCGGCGGCATCGGCGGTGTGGAGCACCACAGCGACTCCTCCGAGGCGTACTACATGGCCACCCCGGGGCTCCACGTCGTCACGCCCGCGACCGTCGCCGACGCGTACGGGCTGCTGCGCGCCGCCATCGCCTCCGACGACCCGGTCGTCCTCCTGGAGCCCAAGCGGCTGTACTGGTCGAAGGACACGTGGAACCCGGAGGAGCCGGAGGCGGTCGAGCCGATCGGCCGGGCGGTGGTGCGGCGGCGGGGGCGCAGCGCCACGCTGATCACGTACGGGCCGTCCGTGCCCGTGTGCCTGGAGGCGGCCGAGGCGGCCCGCGCCGAGGGCTGGGACCTGGAGGTCGTCGACCTGCGCTCCCTGGTGCCGTTCGACGACGAGACGGTCGCCGCGTCCGTTCGGCGCACCGGGCGCGCGGTGGTCGTGCACGAGTCGGGCGGGTTCGGCGGACCCGGCGGCGAACTGGCGGCCCGGGTGACCGAACGGTGCTTCCACCACCTGGAGGCGCCCGTCCTGCGCGTCGCCGGCCTCGACGTGCCGTACCCGCCGCCCATGCTGGAGCGGCACCACCTTCCCGGAGTGGACCGCGTCCTGGACGCCGTGGGACGCCTGCAGTGGGAGGCGGAGGGCCGATGACCCAGGTGCTGGAGTTCCGGCTGCCGGACCTCGGCGAGGGGCTGACCGAGGCGGAGATCGTGCGCTGGCTGGTCCGGGTCGGGGACGTGGTCGCCGTCGACCAGCCGGTGGTGGAGGTCGAGACGGCCAAGGCCATGGTCGAGGTGCCGTGCCCGTACGGGGGCGTGGTCACCGCGCGCTTCGGCGAGGAGGGCGCCGAACTCCCGGTCGGCGCCCCGCTGCTGACGGTCGCCGTCGGCGACCCCGCGGACGAGGACCGGGGCGGTTCCGGGAACGTCCTGGTGGGCTACGGCACCGGGGCGCCCCCCGCACGGCGCCGACGGGTGCGGCCGGGGCGGACGGAGCGTCAGGAACAGCCCCTCATCCGTCCGGCCGACGGGCCCGTGCCGGTCATCTCTCCCCTCGTCCGCAGGCTGGCCCGGCGTAACGGCCTCGATCTGCGGAGCGTGCCGGGCTCCGGTCCCGAAGGACTGGTCCTGCGCGCCGACGTGGAGGGCGCGCTCCGGGCCGTCGCGACGCCCGCCCCGACGGCGACACCGTCGGCCGCCGCACCCGCCGCACCCGCCGCACCCGCCGCACCGGGCATCCGTGTCCCGCTCCGCGGTGTGCGGGGCGCCGTCGCCGACAAGCTCTCCCGCAGCCGTCGGGAGATCCCGGAGGCCACCTGCTGGGTGGACGCCGACGCCACGGAGCTCCTGAACGCGCGTACGGCCATGAACGCGGCCGGCGGACCGAAGGTCTCCCTCCTGGCCGTCCTGGCGCGCGTGTGCACCGCCGCGCTCGCCCGCTTCCCCGAGCTCAACTCCACGGTGGACACCGGTGCCCGCGAGGTGGTCCTGCTCGACGAGGTGCACCTGGGCTTCGCCGCGCAGACCGAGCGCGGTCTCGTCGTCCCCGTGGTGCGGGACGCCCAGGCGCGCGACACGGAATCGCTGAGCGCCGAGTTCGCGCGGCTGACGGAGGCGGCTCGGGCCGGGACGCTGACACCCGCGCAGCTCACCGGCGGGACCTTCACGCTGAACAACTACGGGGTGTTCGGCGTCGACGGGTCCACCCCGATCATCAACCACCCCGAGGCGGCCATGCTCGGCGTCGGCCGGATCGTCGCCAAACCGTGGGTGCACCGGGGCGAACTGGCCGTGCGGCAGGTCGTCCAGCTCTCGCTCACGTTCGACCACCGGGTGTGCGACGGCGGCACGGCGGGCGGCTTCCTGCGGTACGTGGCGGACTGCGTCGAACAGCCGGCGGTGCTCCTGCGTTCTCTGTGATTCCCACAGCGCGCATACTCGGGGGGTGACCGCGAACGCCCCCCCGGACGAACCGGACGAACCACAGCCCGGCGCCACCGATGCGGACGACGGCGCCGGGCCCGTCTTCGACGCCGTGGTCCTCGCCGGAGGCGCCGCCCGGCGGCTCGGCGGCACCGACAAGCCCGGTGTGCGCGTGGGCGGCCGCGCGCTGCTCGACCGGGTGCTGGCCGCCTGCTCCGACGCCCGGACCACGGTGGTGGTGGCCGCTCCGCGGACCACCGCGCGACCGGTGGTGTGGGCCCGAGAGGAGCCCCCCGGCGGCGGTCCGCTCGCCGCGCTGGCGGCGGGACTCGGGCACACCACCGCTCCTTACGTCGTCGTGCTCTCCGCCGATCTGCCGTTCCTCGACCGGCCGACGGTACGGCGGCTGCTGGGCGCCCTCCACGCCGGGGCCACCCGGAGCCCCCGCCCCGAGGGCGTGCTGCTCAGCGATTCCGGCGGCCGCGACCAACCCCTCGTCGCCGCCTACCGGTCCGACGCCCTGCGCCGCGAACTCGCCGCGCTGACGGCCGAGTACGGCAGCCCGGCCGGACTGCCCCTGCGGCGGCTCACCGGCGCGCTGGACCTCACCCGCATTTCCGACCCCGTCGCGTCGTTCGACTGCGACACCTGGGAGGACATCACCGTCGCCCGGGCACGTATCAGGGAGCATGGGCACGTGTTGGATGAATGGATTTCCGCAGTCAAGGACGAGCTGGGCATCGACCTCGACGTCGACACCGGCCTCCTGCTCGATCTGGCCCGCGACGCCGCGCACTCGGTGGCCCGCCCCGCGGCCCCGCTGACCACGTTCCTCGTGGGGTACGCCGCCGCCCGGGCCCAGGGAGGACCGGAGGAGGTCGCCGAGGCCGCGCGCAAGGCCGCCGCGCTCGCCCTCCGCTGGGCCGACGAGGAGGCCGCCGGCGCCGCCCGCAGCACGGGACCCGGGACCGGAGGGGCCTCCGCCCCCGACGCCGGCCCGGGCGCGGACGCCTGATGACCGCCCAGGACGCCGAGGAACTGTACGTGGAGGAGGCGCTCGCCTTGGTCAACGACAGGCCAGGGCGCGCTCCCTCCGTCACGGCGCCGAGCTCCTCGCCCGCCTCCGGGGCGCCGCACGCGACCGAGGAGGCGCACGCGGCGACCGCCTGGCCGCGGGCCCGGTCCCGCGCCGAGCGCGCCGCCCGGTCCGTCGGGCGCCGTCCCCCGGTCACCGTCGCCCTCGACGACGCCCTCGGCCTGGTGCTCGCGGCACCCCTCACCGCCCTCACCGACCTGCCGTCGTTCGACACCTCCGCCATGGACGGCTGGGCGGTGGCGGGCCCCGGCCCCTGGGCCGTGCGCGACGAGGGCGTCCTGGCCGGGCACGCACAGCTGGATCCGCTCAGCGACGGCGAGGCCGTCCGTATCGCCACCGGCGCCCGCATCCCCCCGGACACCACCGCGATCCTGCGCAGCGAGCACGGCCGCACCGACGCGGGAGGCCGGCTGCACGCGACCCGGGAGGTGAACCACGGGCAGGACATCCGGTCCCGTGGCCAGGAGTGCCACAACGGCGACCAGCTCCTGCCGCTCGGCACCCGGATCACACCGGCCGTGCTCGGGCTCGCCGCGGCCGCCGGCTACGACACGCTCACCACCCTCCCCCGGCCCCGGGTGGACGTGCTCGTCCTGGGCGACGAGTTGCTCACCGAGGGCCGTCCGCACGAGGGGCTGATCCGGGACGCGCTCGGCCCGATGCTGCCGTCCTGGCTGCGGGCGCTCGGTGCCGAGGTGACAGCGGTGCGCCGGCTCGGGGACGACGCCGACGCCCTGTACGAGGCCCTGCGGGACTCCTCCGCCGACCTGATCGTCACCACCGGGGGCACCGCGGCGGGGCCCGTCGACCACGTGCACCCGATCCTCGCCCGGATCGGCGCCGAACTCCTCGTGGACGGCGTCAAGGTCCGGCCGGGCCACCCCATGCTCCTGGCGCGGACCAAGGAGGAACAGCACCTGGTGGGGCTCCCCGGGAACCCCCTGGCGGCCGTCTCCGGTCTGTTCACCCTCGCCGAGCCCCTGCTCCGCGTCCTCGCGGGACGCACGGCCCCGGAGCCGTACGTGCTGCCCGTGCGGGAGGCGGTGCAGGGGCACCCGTACGACACCCGGCTCGTCCCCGTCACCGTGCGTGCCGACCGGGCGGTACCGCTGCACTACAACGGCCCCGCCATGCTGCGCGGCATCGCCGCCGCGACGGCCCTCGCCGTCGTGCCACCGGGTGGCGCACGCCAAGGGGAGAATCTGGAGATGCTCGACCTGCCGTGGGCCACTACGGGGATCCAGGTGTGTTTCACGTGAAACAAAGCAGGTGCATCAGCGCGCGGTACAGAAGCGTGGACTCGACCGGGGGGCGTTTCACGTGAAACTACCCGGCCATGACGTGATCGCCCGGCAGGCGGACGAGCATCTCGTCACCCACCAGGTGAAACTCCCGCGGCAGACGGTCGAGCGGCCGATCCGCCAGGTGGCCAAGCGGCTCGCGATGGCCCTGCTCGTGCTGGTCGCGACCGCCTTCATCGTCTATGCGGACCGTGAGGGCTACAACGACAACTCGGACGGCCCCGTCGACCTGCTCGACGCCTTCTACTACGCGACCGTCACCCTCTCCACCACCGGTTACGGCGACATCACCCCGGTCAGTGATGCCGCCCGGTTCACCAACATCTTCGTCATCACGCCGCTGCGCGTGATGTTCCTGATCATCCTGGTCGGCACCACGCTGGAGGTCCTCACGGAACGCACCCGCGAGGAGTGGCGACTGAACCGCTGGAGGACGGCTTTGAGGGACCACACCGTTGTCATCGGCTTCGGGACGAAGGGCAAGTCGGCGCTGCAGACCGTCCTGGCCTCGGGCCTGAGCAAGGAGCAGGTGGTCGTCGTGGACCCGAGCTCCAAGGCGATCGAGTCGGCGACGGCGCACGGGTACGCGGGCGTGATAGGGGACGCGACCCGCAGCGACGTGCTGTTGCGGGCGGAGGTGCAGAAGGCCCGGCAGATCATCATCGCCACCCAGCGGGACGACACCGCCGTCCTGGTCACGCTCACCGCCCGGCAGCTCAACCGCAAGGCGAAGATCGTGGCCGCCGTACGGGAGGAGGAGAACGCGCCCCTGCTCAAGCAGTCGGGCGCCGACATGGTCATCACCAGCGCCAGCGCGGCCGGCCGGCTGCTCGGGCTCTCCGTGCTCAGCCCCGCCGCGGGCATGGTCATGGAGGACCTCATCCAGCAGGGCAGTGGACTCGACATCGTCGAGCGGCCGGTCATAAAGGCCGAGGCGGGGCGCGGCGTGCGGGAGATCGACGACCTCGTCGTGAGTGTCGTACGAGGTCACCGGGTGCTCGGGTTCGACGACCCGGCCGTCGGCACACTGCACCTGACGGACCGGCTCATCACCATCGTCCGGGCCACCCCGAGCACCAAGGTCGCCCCCGACATCCGGCCGCTGCCCCAGGATTGAGCAGCACGCGCCGGTCCACCGGCACACACGGCTGAGGGCGCCCACCGTCAGGGGGCGCCCTCAGAGCCGTACGGCGCTTCTCACTTGCGGTTGTACAGCCGCATCGTCACCGGGCCGAAGACCAGGACGAAGAACGCCGTCCACCCCAGGGTCCAGGCGATCTCCGCGGTCGGCCGGTCACCGGCCATCAGCCCCCGCACGGCGGAGGCCAGGTGCGTGACCGGGCTGTTGTCGACGAAGGCCTGGAGCCAGCCCGGCATCGTCCTCGGGTCGACGAAGACGTTGGAGAGGAACGTCAGCGGGAAGAGCACCATCATGCTGACGCCCATCACGGACTTCTCGCTGCGCAGCAGCAGACCGAACATCGTCCAGACCCAGGAGAAGGCGAACGAGAAGGCGATCAGCAGGGCGATGCCGGCGAGCACCCCCGCGACCCCGCCGTGCGGCCGGTAGCCCAGGACCAGCCCGACCGTCAGCATCACCACCGACGCGATCGTGTAGCGCAGGGCATCACCCAGCAGGTACCCGACCATCGTCGACGGCCGCCAGATCGGCAGCGTACGGAAGCGGTCGAAGACACCCTTCTCGATGTCCGTGTTGACCGAGACGCCCGTGTACATCGTGATCATGACGACCGACATCACCAGGATGCCCGGCAGCAGGAACTGGATGTACTCCTGCGGCGAGCCGGCCAGCGCCCCGCCGAAGAGGTACGTGTACATCAGCACCATCATGATCGGGAAAGCCGTGACGTCGAAGAGCTGCTCCGGCACGTGCTTGATCTTGAGGATCGCCCGCCACCCGAAGGTCAGCGACGCCGACAGGGCACTGGGTCGCGGCGGCCGGTCCCCGGAGACCAGCAGGGCGGCCAGCGACTCCGCGCTGACGGGGGCGAGTTCCTTGCTCTCGGTGGGGATCGCGGTCGTCATGCCGCCTCGTCCTTCGTGTCGGGCCCGGTGGGGGCGTTCGTGTCGCGCCCGGTGAGGGCGAGGAAGACCTCGTCGAGGCTGGGCTGCCCCAGGGAGAAGTTGTCGACGGTGATGCCGCCACGGGCCAGTTCGGCGAGCGCGCGGGCCGCCTGCTCGGCCGCTCCCCGCCCGCCCGCGGCTCCCGCGCCGACGCGCGCCGTCAGCGCCACCGGATCGGGCTCCGGCTGCACCTCCGCGCCCAGGGCCAGCCGCAGCACCTCCTCGGCCAGCGGGCGCTGCGCCGCGTCGCGCAGCCGGACGTGCACCGACCCCGCGCCGACGGACGCCTTCAACTCGCCCTTGGTGCCCTCGGCGATCACCCGGCCGCGGTCGATGACGGCGATCCGGGACGCCAGCTGGTCCGCCTCGTCCAGGTACTGCGTGGTCAGCAGGACGGTGGTGCCCTGGGCGACCACCGCGCGCACGATGTCCCAGACCTGGTTGCGGCTGCGCGGGTCGAGGCCGGTCGTCGGCTCGTCCAGGAAGAGCAGGTCGGGCGTGTTCAGGATGGACGCGGCGATGTCGATACGGCGCCGCATGCCACCGGAGTAGTGCTTGACCTGCTTCATGGCGGCGTCGCCGAGCCCGAAGGCCGCCAGCAGCTGGTCGCCGCGCTCCCGCGCGGCCTTCTTGCCGTGCCCGAGGAGCCGGCCGAGCAGCACCAGGTTCTCGGCGCCGGTCAGGTCCTCGTCGACGGACGCGTACTGACCGGTGAGGCTCACCCGGCCGCGTACCGCGTCGGCCTCCCGTACGACGTCGTGGCCGAAGACGTGCGCCCGGCCGGCGTCCGGGCGCAGCAGGGTGGCGAGTATCCGCACGGTGGTCGTCTTGCCCGCGCCGTTGGGGCCGAGCACGCCGTACACCGTGCCGGCCGGCACGGAGAGGTCGACGCCGTCCACGGCCCGGGTCTCGCCGAACTTCTTGACCAGACCCGCGGTCTCGATCGCGAGGCCGGACGCATATCCGCTCATACAGGGATCCTTCCGCGTACGGGGCCCCGGTACGCGGGGCTGCGCAGGGAAGACCGGCACGGTGCGCGGAACTCATCGGCCGTCGTACGGAAGGGGACCGGTCGCGCACCTCCGCGCGGGCCGCGCACCCGAGGAGTAGCGTCCCTTTCATGTACGCGATCACGATTCCTGAACCCGGCGGGCCCGAGCAGCTGGTGTGGGCCGACGTCCCGGATCCCGAACCCGGCGAGGGCGAAGTGCTCGTCGAGGTGGCGGTGAGCGCGGTGAACCGCGCCGACATCATGCAGCGCCAGGGCCACTACGACCCACCTCCGGGCGCCTCCCCGTACCCCGGCCTGGAGTGCTCGGGGCGCATCGTCGCGCTGGGCCCCGGTGTCTCCGGCTGGAAGGTCGGGGACGAGGTGTGCGCCCTCCTCGCGGGCGGCGGCTACGCGGAGAAGGTCGCCGTCCCGGCGGGGCAGCTGCTGCCCGTCCCCGCAGGCTTCGACCTCCGGCAGGCGGCCGCGCTGCCGGAGGTGACCTGCACCGTCTGGTCGAACGTCTTCATGGTCTCCCACCTGCGGCCCGGTGAGACCTTCCTCGTGCACGGCGGCTCCAGCGGCATCGGCACGATGGCGATCCAGCTGGCCAAGGCGGTCGGCGCGCGGGTCGCCGTGACGGCGGGCACCCGGGAGAAGCTCGACACCTGTGCCGGCCTGGGCGCGGACATCCTGATCAACTACCGCGAGCAGGACTTCGTCGAGGAGATCGAGCGGGCCACCGACGGAGCGGGCGCGGACGTCATCCTCGACAACATGGGCGCCAAGTACCTGGACCGCAACGTGCGGGCCCTCGCCGCCAACGGGCGCCTCGCCGTCATCGGCCTACAGGGCGGCGTGAAGGGCGAGCTGAACCTCGGCATGCTGCTCGGCAAGCGCGGCGCGATCAGCGCGACCTCGTTGCGCGCCCGCCCGCTGGAGGAGAAGGCGGCCATCGTGGCGGCGGTGCGGGAGCACGTGTGGCCGCTGATCGAGGGCGGTCACGTACGCCCCGTCGTCGACCGGGAGCTCCCGATGAGCCGGGCGGCGGAGGCCCACCGGGTGCTGGAGGAGAGCGGTCACGTCGGGAAGGTGCTGCTGGTGCGGGAGTAGCGCCCCGCGCCCACCCGGCCTGATCGCACCCGGTCCGAAAAGACGCGGTGCGGACGTCTCACGGCCGGCGCATGCGCAGGCCGACGAAGGCGAGACCGAGGCCGAGGCCGATGAGGATCAGACCGCTGCCGAGGGGCAGCACCGGCCCCGCGGACTCCCCCGGGGACTTCCCGGCGGCGTCCTCGGAGGTGCTTCCCCCGGTCTCCTCGTCGGGCAGCGCGGCGTTCCGGGAGGGCGGGGGCGGGTGCGTCGGCCGCGGGGCCGCGGACCGCGGGTGCCGCCCTTCCGGGAGGGGCCGCTCGCCGGTCCCGGCCTCGCCGGTGCCCTCCCTGTCCGGCCCCGGCTCCGTCTCCGCCCCTGTCTCCGTCTGCGTCTCCGGTCCGGTCTCCGCCGCGTCGGTCCCGGTGGCGTCGTCGCCCCGGCCGGGCCGTTCCCGTCCCTCGCCTGCGCGGCTCCCCGCGCGGGACGTCTCCGCGGACGGTGTCCGTTCGGCGGCCACCGCGGAGGAGGGCTGCACGGCGCCCACCGCCAGGAACAGCGCCGACGAGACGAGCGCCGGGGCCATCCGGGCCGCGCACGGCCGCCGGGCCCGCCACGGCACACAGAACGATGCATCCACGCCGGTGCCCCTCTCCGGGACTGCGTACGCAAGCGCGCTTCGAGCGCCGGGGCACTCCCCGGCGCGGTCACTCCACGCTCACACGCCCCTCCTGCCGCCGCACGTCCGGACGCTGCGGATGTGGGCCGAACGACCTATGCGAACAAAACGCGCGTACGCGGTGGATCACCCTTTCCCGGGGGCACCAGGGTGTTGAGGTCCACGCGTGCGAGAGAATGGCGGCATGGAGATGCCGAGGAACGAACGGTCGTCCGAGAACCCCCAGATCCTGGTCGTCGGCCAGGACGGCATGGCACTCGGCGGTGGTGGCGGAGACGACGAACTCCGTGAGATCCCGGTGACGGAGCAGGTGGAGCAGCCGGCGAAGGTCATGCGCATCGGAAGCATGATCAAGCAGCTCCTCGAGGAGGTGCGGGTGGCCCCCCTCGACGAGGCGAGCCGCGCCCGGCTGAAGGAGATACACGCCAGCTCGGTCAAGGAACTCGAGGACGGACTCGCCCCCGAGCTGGTCGAGGAACTGGAGCGGCTGTCGCTGCCCTTCACGGACGAGGCGGTGCCCAGCGACGCGGAACTGCGGATCGCGCAGGCCCAGCTGGTCGGCTGGCTCGAAGGCCTGTTCCACGGCATCCAGACCACGCTGTTCGCCCAGCAGATGGCCGCCCGGGCCCAGCTGGAGCAGATGCGCCGTGCCCTTCCGCCGGGCGTCGGCGGCGAGGGCCCGGAGGACCCGCGCGCCGCGGGCGGCCGCTCGGGCGGGCCGTACCTGTAGCACCGGCCGCGACGGCACCGGGGGTGGAGCGGGAGGGACCCGTCCTCAGGAGGGCGGGTTCCCCGTGGACACCCGGAGCAGGATCTCCGGCAGGTCCTCCGGGTCGGCGTCCGTGTCGGACCGGGGGGACTGCTCCATGACCGTGCCGTCGCCCCAGGTGTTCTCGTCGGTGTCCACGACCTTGTACGTCCAGCCGGCGGCCCGCAGGCACTTCTTCACCGAGTCGATGTTCTTGAACGCGAAGCTCGGGACCTTGATCTTGTCGGGGTCCAGGTAGGACTCCCGGGGTTCGGTGCACTCGGTCGTCTCGATGGTCCGCGTCGGGTCCGGGCCCTTGTAGCCGGCCACCGCGGACGGGGAGGCGTCGCCGCCCACGCCGTCCGTACCGCCGGGCCCGTCGCCCCTGTTCAGCGCCAGGGCGGTGATCAGGCTCCCGACCGCGACGAGTGAGACGACGACCGCGCCGATCACGACGCCCCTGTTGACCTTGCCACCGCCCAGGGAACCCCCGGCCGGCCCGGCGGAGCGCGGGTCGAGGGTGTACGGCGGCGGTGTCGGCGCGCCGTGCCCGTGCGCGTACGCGGCGGCCCGCGGGAGCTGCTGGTGGCTGCCGGGCTGCGGATAGCCGTACGGGGCCGGGCCGGGGCCCGGGGCGGGGAAGGGCGTGGGGGTGGGCGCGGCGGCCGGGGCCGGGTTCGCGAGGGGCGCCGGAGTCGACGGGCCGTACGGAGCCGGCTGGTACGGGGTCTGCATGTGTCCCGCCGACGGACCGGGGGCCGACCGGTCGACGGGCGGGAAGACGGCGGAGCCCACGCCCGTGCCGCTCTGCGGCGCCGCGCCCGGGACGATGTTCGGCGCGGCGACGTGCAGGGAGGACGCCACCCGCAGGCACTCGTCGCGCATCGCCTGGGCGCTCGGGAAGCGTTCGTTCGGGTTCTTCCTCAGCGCGCGGGCGACCAGCGCGTCCACCGCCGGGGGCAGGGCCCGGTTGATGGTGGAGGGAGCCGGGGGCTGCTCCTGGACGTGCGCGTACGCGATGGCCAGCGGCGAGTCCGCGTCGAACGGGAGCCGCCCGGTGACCAGCTGGAACAGCATGATGCCGACCGAGTACAGGTCGGAGCGCGCGTCCACGCCGCGGCCCAGTGCCTGCTCCGGTGACAGGTACTGCGGGGTGCCGACGACCATGCCGGTCTGCGTCATGGATGTGACGCCGGACTGCATGGCGCGGGCGATGCCGAAGTCCATGACCTTGACCACGCCGCGCTTGGTCACCATCACGTTGCCCGGCTTGATGTCGCGGTGGACCAGCCCCGTCTCGTGGCTGATCTCCAGCGCGGCCAGCACGTCCGCGGTGACCTGCAGCGCCTTGTCGGCCGGCATCGCACCGTGCTCGCGGACGTCCGCGGTGAGCACCGCGCCGAGCGGCCGCCCCTCGACGTACTCCATCACGATGTACGGCGTCGGCACCGAACCGCCGTCGGACGGCGCGTCCTCACCGGTGTCGAAGACCGAGACGATGTTCGCGTGGGTGAGCTTCGCCACTGCCTGCGCCTCACGGCGGAAGCGCTCGCGGAATGCCTGCTCGCGCCCGAGCTCGGTGTGCAGCGTCTTGACGGCGACCTGCCGGTCGAGGACCGAGTCGTACGCCAGGTGCACCGAGGCCATGCCGCCCTCGCCGAGCAGGTCGCGCAGCTGGTAGCGGCCGCCGGCGAGGGCACGCCCCGCGTACCGGCCCTGTGCGCCGTCCTGGCTCATGATCTTGCTGTCCCCCATCGGCGCGGGCGAAGAGCGCCGGTGTGGCTCCCGCGGTCGGCGATCCTCGTGACTTCCGGAGTGATTCCCGGCCAAGTCTGCCCGAGGGCACGGACACGTCAAGCGTGGTGCCCGTTCCGTGACCGTACGCGAAGGAAGCGTCGCGCAAGCGTTACAGCGGGTGTACGACCCGTGGACGGAATTTGCACGCGGGGGGCCGCTGCGGGTTGGATGGCCGGTCCCTTCCCGATTCCGTCTCGCATCCAAGTCGGGCCGGTGCGTCGTGTGGAGGCTGTAGCGTGGCCCGACGGAGACCGTGACAACCACCGCGCGGATCGCGGGCAGAAACGACGGCGAGGACTGATGGCACAGCAGCAGCGCGCTCAGGGCCCGTCCGACCCCGAGGCGGCTGGCGGCGGTATGTCGGACGCGCCGGAGCTGTGGGGTAACGGCGGACTTGTCGGAGACGGCCGGTACCGGCTGACCGGCAGACTCGGCCGGGGCGGTATGGCCGAGGTGTTCGCGGCCGAGGACGTACGTCTCGGCCGCACGGTCGCGGTCAAGCTGCTGCGGTCCGATCTCGCCGAGGACCCCGTCTCGAAGGCGCGTTTCACGCGCGAGGCCCAGTCGGTGGCCGGGCTCAACCACCACTCGATCGTCGCGGTGTACGACTCCGGCGAGGACATGGTGAACGGCACCCCCGTGCCGTACATCGTGATGGAGCTCGTCGAGGGCCGCACCATCCGCGACCTGCTGCTCAACGCCGAGGCGCCCGGTCCC
This sequence comes from Streptomyces sp. CRN 30, assembly GCF_034105845.1. NCBI lineage: Bacteria > Bacillati > Actinomycetota > Actinomycetes > Kitasatosporales > Streptomycetaceae > Streptomyces > Streptomyces sp. CRN 30. The sequence continues at coordinate 30,462 of NZ_JAVRHI010000557.1, forward strand.
GAGCAGGCGCTGATCATCGTCTCGGGCGTCCTGGAGGCGCTCGCCTACTCGCACCAGCACGGCATCGTGCACCGCGACATCAAGCCGGCGAACGTCATCATCACCACCACGGGCGCCGTGAAGGTGATGGACTTCGGCATCGCGCGCGCCCTGCACGGGGCGTCCACGACGATGACCCAGACCGGCATGGTCATGGGCACGCCCCAGTACCTCTCCCCGGAACAGGCGCTCGGCAAGGCCGTCGACCACCGTTCCGACCTGTACGCCACCGGCTGCATGCTCTACGAACTGCTCGCACTGCGGCCGCCGTTCGTCGGCGAGACCCCGCTTTCGGTGGTCTACCAGCACGTGCAGGACATCCCGGTGCCCCCCTCCGAGGTCTCGGACGGCGCCCCGCCGGAGCTGGACGGGCTCGCCATGCGCGCGCTCGCCAAGGAGCCGGACGACCGGTTCCAGACGGCCGAGGAGATGCGCGGACTGGTCCAGTACGGCCTGCAGATGCTGTACGACCAGGGCGGCCACACCGGCACCTGGAACACCGGGCCCGTGGGCACGCACGACGGCCGGCACACCCCGGCGCAGGGCTTCGCCGGCACGACCGCGATGCCGCACCCCGGTGAGGCGGGGACGACGCAGATCCCGCAGCCGATCCTGCCGCACGGCGGCGGCCGGGACGACGGCGGTTTCGAGGGGCACGGCAATCAGGGCGGCGGCCGCGGCAGGCTGTGGATCCTGGCGGTGCTCGCGGTCATCGCCATCGCCGCGGGTGTCGCGCTGGCGATGAACCGGGACACGGGCGACGGGGGCGGCACCCCGGACACGACGAAGTCGCCGTCCGCCACCCAGTCGACCGGGGAGCCGACCCCGAGCGAGTCGCCCAGCGACGAGGAGACCGAGGAGAGCTCGGGAAGCGGCGACACCGACACGGGGACCGGCAGCGGCGGCGGTGGTTACCAGCCCCCGTACAACCCGGAGCCGAGTTACGAGTCCTCGCCCACGCAGAGCCAGGAGGAGCCGGAGGGCCCGACGGACTCGGCGCCGGTGACTGAGGATCCGCCGGTGAGCGAGGATCCGCCGGTGAGCGAGGAGCCGCCGCCTCCGAGCGGTGAGACGGGTGGCGGCGTCGGCGGCGGCGACACGTCGGACGGCGGCATCACCCTGGGCCAGAACGGCGGCGGCGACGGTACCTGACCCGGCCTGATCGGCCTGATCACCTCCACGCGCGCGTGGGGCCCCGAGGACGGGCCCCACGCGCGCGCGGCGTAGGGTCCCGCACCGCCTCAGCCCGAGAACGCCTCGCACACCGCCTCGTACTCGCGTGTCCACCACACCACCAGCGCGGACGACGCGGGGAACTGGCAGTCGGCGCGGGTGTCCCCGCGTTCGTAGTGCCAGCGCAGCATCCAGAAGTCGTTGAGCCGCTCCCACCACACGCGGTGCACGGCGGCGGCGAGTTCGGAGGGCGTGGCCCGGGCGGTGCAGCGGTACGCGCGCGCGTAGGCCCGCACCTTGGACAGGTGGAGGGTGCCGAGCGGCCGCAGGAAGAAGATCACGGCGGCCCGTACCGCCTCCTCCGCGCGGGGCTGCACCCCGAGGCGGTCCCAGTCCACGATGGCCGCCGGGGCGGCGCCCCGGTAGAGCACGTTGAAGGGGTGGAAGTCGCCGTGCACCCAGCCCACGGAACCGCCCCGCGGGGGCCTGCGGTCCGCGTGCCGCTCCAGGAGCCTGCGTCGTTCCAGCAGGCGGTACCGGGCGAGCTCGTCGAAGGTGTCGGCCGGCCGGTGGCGGCGCACCCGGCCGAGCAGGTCGTCGACGAGGGCGAGGGTGTCGTCCGGGTCGGCGCTGGGGGCGGGCGCGGCGGCGGCCCTCCCCTGCGGGGGCATCACCTGCTCCAGGCTCGCGTGCACCACCCCCAGGAGCGCTCCCAGCCGTCCGCACTGCTCGGTGGTGAGCTGCCCGCCGTGCCGGTGGCGTCCCTCGATCCACGGGTGCAGGGCGTACGCGTGGCCGCCGACGACGGCGACCGTGCGCCCGTCGCGGCCGGCCAGCGGCGGGGCCACCGGCACGCCCAGGTCCGCCAGCCGCTGGGTCGCCCGGTGCTGCCGGGCGATGGCGGCCGGGTCGGCGGTCTCCGGGTCGAAGTGGTGCTTGAGGAAGTACCGGCCGTGCGTGGTGGCGAGCCGGTACCCGCGGTTGAGCAGCCCCTGGTCGACGGGGACACAGGTCAGCGCGGACCCGGCGGCGTACCGGCGCAGCAGGTCGCGCAGAGGGGGCGTGTGAAGCTCGGGGGGTGGTACAGACGAGCGCAGCACGCGCCAGATGGTAGGGCACACATCGAGGCCGCTGAGCTCGCGCTTGTCACAGACAGTCGTCTTCGGTCACTTCATGTGCGGGAGCTGGCGCTCCCCGCCGCATGCCACCCGTCCGAGTCATACGGGGTGACGAACTACGGCTCGACCTGCAGGTACACAGGCTCGAAGGAGCCGCCCCGGCACCGTGCGCCGGCGTCCCCGTCCCCGGCGGACCGCGTCACCACCGCCCGGCCTGTCTGCGGGCCACGTACACCGCGGCCTGGGAACGCCGCTGCATACCGAGCTTGGCCAGCAGGCCCGACACGTAGTTCTTCACGGTCTTCTCGGCGAGGTGCAGCCGCTCGCCGATCGCCCGGTTCGTGAGCCCCTCGCCGATCAGGTCCAGGATCCTGCGCTCCTGCTCGGTGAGGACCGCCAGCCGGTCGCCGCCGTGCTCGGGGTGCCCCTCCCGCGTCTCCTCGGGCCCGTGGGCGGCGACCGCCGGGGCGGGCAGCACCCGGCCCGCGGCGACCTCCCGCACGGCGGCCAGCAGTTCGTCGCCACGGGTCTCTTTCAGGACGTATCCGGACGCGCCCGCCGCGGCCGCGGCGACGCGGGCCCCGTCGTCGGCGTACGAGGTCAGCATCAGGCACCTGGTGTCCGCGGCCCGTGCGCGGACCTCCCGGCACACCGCGATGCCGCTGCCGCCCGGGACCCGTACGTCCAGGATCGCGACGTCCGGACGAGCGGCCAGGATCCGCTCCACCGCGCCGGTCGCCGTGCCCGCCTCACCGACCACCTCGATGTCGCCCTCGCCCGAGAACAGCTGATGGAGCCCACGACGGACGATCTCGTGATCATCGAGGAGGAACACGGTGATTCTTCCGTTACCGGGCACGATCTCAGTGTCACACAGGGGGCCCGTCGGCGCGTGCCCTCCCCGACCCACGGGAACAGGCCATACACACCCTTCCCGTGCTCCGTGTGGCCGGGATAACGTGCCGGTGTTCCGGCCCCCTGCGAGGCTGTGACCAGTGCTGTGACCAGCGACTGTTCCCGACCGGTGCCAGGTACTTGGAAATCCGAGCATGCAACTACTTGGAAATCCAAGGAAATGCGCAGGTCAGGAGGGGTTTCACAGACGTGTCGAGCACTGGGTAACGTGCTTGTTGCAGGGCGCTCGCCGGGGCACCTGTCACGCCTGTTCCCGGCCGAGGGCACCCACCCCGTGCCCGGGTACGGGACCAGGCGAGCCGCTCCCCCACGCTCCACATGAGCAGGGGGACTCCCAGCCCACCCGGCAACCCCGGGGGCCGGACCGACGGAGGAGCACACGTGACCGTGGAGAGCACTGCCGCGCGCAAGCCGCGACGCAGCGCGGGAGGCAAGGCCGGCGCCACCGGCACCAAGCGCAGCACCACCGGCACCAAGGGCACCCCCCGCACCACTGCCGGGAAACCGGGGGGCGGCGAGCCGGAGCTCGTCCAGCTGCTGACCCCCGAGGGCGAGCGGGTCCCGAACGCCGAGTTCGACCCGTACGTCGCCGCCGTCACCGACGAGGAGCTGCGCGGGCTGTACCGCGACATGGTGCTGACCCGTCGGTTCGACGCCGAGGCGACCGCGCTGCAGCGCCAGGGCGAGCTGGGCCTGTGGGCCTCGCTGCTCGGCCAGGAGGCCGCCCAGATCGGCTCCGGGCGGGCCACCCGGGCGGACGACTACGTCTTCCCGACCTACCGCGAGCACGGCGTGGCCTGGTGCCGCGGGGTCGACCCGACGAACCTGCTCGGCATGTTCCGCGGCGTGAACAACGGCGGCTGGGACCCCAACAGCAACAACTTCCACCTCTACACCATCGTCATCGGCTCGCAGGCCCTGCACGCGACGGGCTACGCGATGGGCGTGGCCAAGGACGGCGCGGACGCGGCGGTCCTCGCCTACTTCGGCGACGGCGCCTCCAGCCAGGGCGACGTCGCCGAGGCGTTCACCTTCGCCGCGGTCTACAACGCGCCGGTGGTGTTCTTCTGCCAGAACAACCAGTGGGCGATCTCCGAGCCCACCGAGAAGCAGACCCGGGTGCCGCTCTACCAGCGCGCGCAGGGCTACGGTTTCCCCGGCGTCCGCGTCGACGGCAACGACGTCCTGGCCAGCCTCGCGGTCACCAAGTGGGCCCTGGAGCGGGCCCGCCGGGGCGAGGGGCCGACGCTCGTCGAGGCGTACACGTACCGGATGGGCGCCCACACCACCTCGGACGACCCCAGCCGCTACCGCCTGGACGACGAGCGGGTGGCCTGGGAGGCCAAGGACCCGATCGCCCGCCTGCGCGCGTACCTGGAGTCCGCGACCGACACGGGCGAGGGGTTCTTCACGGAACTCGAGGAGGAGAGCGAGGCGTTGGGCAGGCGAGTGCGGGAAGTGGTGCGTGCCATGCCGGATCCGGACCGCTTGGCGATCTTCGAGCACGCGTACGCGGACGGCCACGCGCTCGTCGACGAGGAGCGCGCCCGGTTCGCCGCGTACCAGGCGTCGTTCGCCGACGCGGAGGAGGGCAACCAGCGATGACCGCGGAGAAGATGGCACTGGCCAAGGCGATCAACGAATCGCTGCGCACGGCCCTGGAGAACGACCCCAAGGTCCTCGTCATGGGCGAGGACGTCGGCAAGCTCGGCGGCGTGTTCCGGGTGACGGACGGCTTGCAGAAGGACTTCGGTGAGGACCGGGTGATAGACACCCCGCTCGCGGAGTCCGGCATCGTCGGCACCGCCATCGGCCTGGCCCTGCGCGGGTACCGGCCGGTGGTGGAGATCCAGTTCGACGGGTTCGTCTTCCCGGCCTACGACCAGATCGTCACCCAGCTGGCGAAGATGCACGCCCGCTCGCTGGGCAAGGTCAAGATGCCGGTCGTGGTCCGCATCCCCTACGGCGGCGGCATCGGCGCGGTGGAGCACCACTCCGAGTCCCCGGAGGCGCTCTTCGCGCACGTGGCGGGCCTGAAGGTGGTCTCGCCCTCGAACGCGGAGGACGCCTACTGGATGATGCAGCAGGCCATCCAGAGCGACGACCCGGTGATCTTCTTCGAGCCGAAGCGGCGCTACTGGGACAAGGCCGAGGTCAACCGTGAGGCGATCCCGGACCCGCTGCACAGGGCGCGCGTCGCACGGGAGGGCACCGACCTCACGCTCGTCGCCTACGGGCCGATGGTGAAGCTGTGCCTGGAGGTCGCCGCGGCCGCGGCCGAGGAGGGCAGGTCCCTGGAGGTCCTGGACCTGCGCTCGGTCTCCCCGCTCGACTTCGACGCGATCCAGAGGTCGGTGGAGAAGACCCGCCGGCTGGTCGTGGTGCACGAGGCGCCGGTGTTCTTCGGCTCGGGCGCGGAGATCGCCGCCCGTATCAGCGAGCGGTGCTTCTACCACCTCGAGGCGCCCGTCCTGCGGGTCGGCGGTTACCACACGCCGTACCCGCCGGCCCGGCTGGAGGAGGACTACCTGCCGGACCTGGACCGGGTGCTCGACGCCGTCGACCGCTCGCTGGCGTACTGAGGAGAGGGTCGTGACGACGATGACCGAAGCGTCCGTCCGCGAGTTCAAGATGCCGGACGTGGGCGAGGGGCTCACCGAGGCCGAGATCCTCAAGTGGTACGTCCAGCCGGGGGACACGGTCACCGACGGGCAGGTCGTCTGCGAGGTGGAGACCGCCAAGGCGGCCGTGGAGCTGCCGATCCCCTTCGACGGGGTCGTACGGGAGCTGCACTTCCCCGAGGGCACCACGGTCGACGTGGGCACGGTGATCATCGCGATCGGCGTGGGCGGGGGAGCGCCCGCCGAGGAGGCGCCCGCCGCCCCGGCCGCCCCCGCGCCCGAGGAGGCGGCCCCGGACGAGCCGGCCGCGCCCCAGGGCCGCAAGCCGGTCCTCGTCGGGTACGGGGTGGCCGAGTCCTCGACCAAGCGCCGTCCCCGCAAGGGCGGCCGGCCCGCGGGGGGCGCCGAGCGGGCCGAGCTGAACGGGCACGGGGACAGGCGGCAGCGCCCCCTGGCCAAGCCCCCGGTGCGCAAGCTGGCCAAGGACCTCGGGGTCGACCTGGCGGTGATCACCCCGACCGGCCCGGACGGCGTCATCACGCGCGAGGACGTGCACGCGGCGGTGGCCCCGACGGCCCCCGCGCCTGTGACTCCGCAGTCCACGGCCCCGCAGCCCGTCGCACTGCAGACCGCCCCCGCGCAGCCCGCACCCACCGCGGGCACCACCGCCGCGACGGCGCCGGTGGTGTCGTACGACGCCGTCCGCGAGACCCGGGTCCCCGTCAAGGGCGTCCGCAAGGCGACGGCGGCGGCGATGGTCGGCTCGGCGTTCACGGCGCCGCACGTCACGGAGTTCGTGACGGTGGACGTGACGCGCACCATGAAGCTGGTCGAGGAGCTCAAGCGGGACGAGGACATGGCGGGGCTGCGGGTGAACCCGCTGCTGCTCATCGCCCGCGCCCTGCTCGTCGCGATCAAGCGCAACCCGGAGATCAACTCCTCCTGGGACGAGTCCAACCAGGAGATCGTGCGCAAGCACTACGTGAACCTGGGCATCGCGGCGGCGACCCCGCGCGGCCTGATCGTGCCGAACATCAAGGACGCGCACGACAAGACCCTGCCGCAGCTGGCCGAGTCGCTCGGCGAACTGGTGTCCACGGCCCGTGAGGGCAGGACGTCCCCGGCGGCGATGCAGGGCGGCACGGTCACCATCACGAACGTCGGCGTCTTCGGCGTCGACACGGGCACGCCGCTGCTCAACCCCGGTGAGTCCGCGATCCTGGCCGTCGGCGCGATCAAGCTCAAGCCCTGGGTCCACAAGGGCAGGGTCAAGCCCCGCCAGGTCACCACGCTGGCGCTGTCCTTCGACCACCGCCTGGTCGACGGCGAGCTGGGCTCCAAGGTGCTGGCGGACGTGGCGGCGGTCCTGGAGCGGCCGAAGCGGCTGATCACCTGGTCGTAGCCGTAACCCGCGACACCTGCGACGAGGGGCCCGCCGGACAGTCCGGCGGGCCCCTCGTCGCTCTGCTCCGTCGCAGTTCCTACTTCACGGCGAAGCCGTAGTTCATCAGCTTCTTCGCGTCCGCCGTCCGGTTGGCGGCCGACGACGAGGTGAGGACGGCGCCGACGACCGTCTTGCCGTTGCGGGTGGCCGCGAAGACGAGGCAGTACTTGGCCAGCGCGCCGGAGCCGGTCTTCACGCCGATGGTGCCCTTGTAGCCGGTGAGCAGGTTGTTGGTGTTCGACCAGTTCATGTAGCGGTAGCCGCCGCTCTTGGTCGTCACCTTCTGCTTGGTCGACTTGGTCCCCACGATCGAGCGGAACGTGGACGACTTCAGCGCGTTGCTCGCGAGCTTCGTCAGGTCGCGCGGCGTCGAGTAGTTGGTGCCGTTGCTGATGCCGTCGAACGAATCGAACTTGGTGTTCTTCATGCCGAGGCTCTTGGCGGTCGAGTTCATCTTGCCGATGAACGACTTCACCCGCGCCGCCCGCGTCGAGCCGGTGCCGAACTTGTCGGCGAGCGCGTACGCCGCGTCACAGCCCGAGGGGAGCATCAGCCCGTACAACAGCTGGCGGACGGTGACCTTGTCGCCGACGATCAGCCGGGCCGAGGAGGCGCCCTTGGAGACGATGTAGTCGCTGTACGCCTTCTGCACCGTGACCTTGGCGTCCAGGTTCAGGTTCTTCTGCGACAGCACGACCTTGGCGGTCATCATCTTCGTCGTGGAGCCGGTGGCGCGCCGGGTGTCCGCGGCCTTGGCGAACAGGCTCTTGCCGGTGGCGTTGTTCATCACGAACCCGCCCTTGGCATTGATGGTGGGCTTCGTGGCGGCCTGTGCGGGGGCGGTGCCGAGGGCGCCGCCGGCGAGCAGCGCGCCGGTGGTCACGACGACGGCGGCGGCTCTGCGCACCCGCACGCCCTGTATGCCGGTTATCAAGTTGGTTACCCCGTTCTGCATGAAAGGTCTGAGGAGTGCGGCCACTTGAGCGTGGCGGTGCGCCCCCGTGCAGGGCATGGGAGGGCCGCTCCTCATGTGACACACAAGGAGCACGGAAAGTTGTGCGATTTTGCTGTGCGAGTTCCAGGACGGGGTGCGGAGCGGGTGATCCCGGCATGCGGACGGGGGCCGACATGCGTACGTGTTGTATCTATCCTGTCGGCATGCCTTCAGCCCCGCCCGCGCCCGTGAAGCGACCACCCGCCGCCGACCGCGTCTACGCCCACGTCAAGCAAGGAGTACTGGAACGCCGGTACGAGGGCGGGACACTGCTCACCGAGGGGGAGCTCGCCGACGCGGTCGGTGTCTCCCGGACCCCGGTGCGCGAGGCGCTGCTGCGGCTGGAGGCCGAGGGGCTGATCAAGCTCTACCCGAAGAAGGGCGCCCTGGTCCTGCCGGTCTCCGCGCAGGAGATCGCGGACGTGGTGGAGACCCGCCAGCTGGTCGAGGAGCACGCGGTCCGCAAGGCGGTCCCGGTCCCGCCGCGGCTGATCGCCCGCCTGGAGGAGCTGCTGGAGCAGCAGCGGGCCCAGGCCGCGGCCGGGGACCTCGCCGGCGCGGCCGTGACCGACCGCTGCTTCCACGCCGAGATCGTCCGCAGCGGCGGCAACGACATCCTCTCCCGCCTCTACGACCAGCTCCGCGACCGCCAGCTGCGGATGGGCGTCGCCGTGATGCACGCCCACCCCGACCGGGTCACCAAGACGCTCACCGAGCACCGGGAGATCCTGGAGGCGCTGCGCGCCGGGGACGCCGAGGCCGCGGTGGACATCGTCCACCGGCACGTCAGCTGGTTCTCTCACCTCGCGCGGGGTGAGGTCCGTTGAGTACCGCCGAGGGCCCGTCCCGGTCCGTTCCGCTCCCCGGTGACCCGCCCGGCGGCCGCCGCGCGATCGCCGTCTGGTGCGTCGGCGTCTCCGTCTACTTCGTCGCCGTCATCTTCCGTACGTCGCTGGGGGTGGCCGGCCTCGACGCGGCCGACCGCTTCCACGTGAACGCCTCCGCGTTGTCCACCTTCTCGATCCTCCAGCTGCTGGTGTACGCGGGCATGCAGATACCCGTGGGGCTGCTGGTGGACCGGCTCGGCACCAAGAAGGTGCTGACCCTGGGCGTCGTGCTGTTCACGGTGGGACAGCTGGGCTTCGCGCTCTCCCCCTCCTACGGCATGGCGCTGGCCTCGCGCGCGCTGCTGGGCTGCGGTGACGCGATGACGTTCATCAGCGTGCTGCGGCTGGGCTCCCGCTGGTTCCCGGCCCGGCGCGGCCCGCTCGTCGGCCAGCTCGCGGGCCTCGCGGGCATGGCGGGCAACCTGGTCTCGACGCTGGTGATCGCGCGGCTGCTGCACGACGTGGGCTGGACCGCGGCGTTCGCGGGCAGCTCGGTCCTGGGCGTCGTGGTCCTCGTCCTCATGGTCCTCTTCCTGAAGGACCACCCCGAGGGGCACGAGCCGCCGCCGGTCCGGCACCACGGGGCGGCGTACGTGCGGCGGCAGATCGCGGCCTCCTGGCGGGAGCCGGGCACCCGGCTCGGGATGTGGGTGCACTTCACCACGCAGTTCCCGGCGATGGTGTTCCTGCTGCTGTGGGGCCTGCCGTTCCTCGTCGAGGCACAGGGGCTCAGCCGGGCGACCGCCGGTGACCTGCTCACCCTGATCGTGCTGTCCAACATGGTCGTCGGCCTGGTGTACGGGCAGGTCATCGCCCGGCACCACGCGGCGCGGCTGCCGCTGGCCCTCGGCACGGTGCTGACCACGGCGGTCGCCTGGGCGGCCACGCTGGCGTACCCCGGCGACCGCGCCCCGATGTGGCTGCTGGTGGTGCTGTGCGTGATCCTCGGGGCCTGCGGCCCGGCCTCGATGATCGGCTTCGACTTCGCCCGCCCCGCGAACCCGCCCGAGCGTCAGGGCACGGGCTCCGGCATCACCAACATGGGCGGCTTCGTCGCCTCCATGACGACGCTGCTGGCGGTCGGGGTGCTCCTCGACGCCACCGGTGAGAACTACCGCGTCGCGTTCTGCTCCGTCTTCGTGCTCCAGGCCCTGGGCCTCGTGCAGGTCCTCCGCCTGCGCGGCCGCGCGGCCCGCCGCGAGCGGGAGCGGCTGGTGGCGAGCCGGGTGGAGACGGTGCACGTCCCGGTGTGACGGGCGGCCGGCGCGCGCCGGTGGCGGCGCGCCGGCCGGCTACACCGTCACCGCGAACGACCGCAGGATCGCCGCGATGAGCTGGGCGTCGCCCTCGCCCTTGATCCGGTCGGCGACCGCGTCGGCGGACACCCGGCCGCAGGCGAGGCGCACGTACGTCTCCCAGTCCAGGGCCAGGGTGGCGGCGGGGCCGAGCGCGGGCGTCGCCTCCAGGGTGCCGCGGCCCTGGATGTCGACGCGGACGGTGCGCAGGAACTCGATCGGGCCGTTCACGTCGAAGACGATCGCCGAGCTGCGCGGTGCCTGCGCGTCCTCGGCGACGACCTTGGGCAGCACGGAGAGCAGCTCGTCGCGGACCACGTACGCGCCCGGCGAGTCCAGGTTGCCCGGCTGCCCGAGCGCCGCCCGCAGGTCCTGCTCGTGCACCCAGACGTCGAACGCCCGGTTCCGCATGGCCTGCTCCAGGGTCAGGTCCACGCCGAGCGGACCGCGCACCGTGGTCTCCGGGTCCCGCGACTCGTTGCGCAGCTGGCGGTTGCGGCGGATGATCGTGTACTCCAGCTCGGAGGTCATCTCCGGTCCGGTGTGGTGGCGCCGGGCGTCGACCTGCATCTCCATGTAGCGCTGGTGGTCGGTGCGCACGTGGTAGAGGTCGCGCGGCAGCGTGTGGATGGGGCGCGGGTCACCGAGCATCTCGCAGTCCATGCCGATCACATGGGACACGATGTCCCGCACCGACCAGCCGGGGCACGGCGTCCGACGGTTCCACTCGCCCTCCACGAGCGGTGCCACCAGCTCGGATATCGCGTCCACGGAGTGGGTCCAGGCGTCGGCGTAGGGCTGGAGAGTGGGATGCAGACTCACGGAACGGGACCCCTCGGGCGGTCGGTACACGGGCAGGTGCGGTCGGCTGACGGGAACGGCTGACGGCGGACGGCGGTGTCGGATGTCGGGCGATGGCGTCGGCGGTGACGGCGATGTGGCGGTGACGGCGCGGGCGGGTGTCGTGGTCGGGCGGACGGGCTGTCGGGGACCCCCAAGTTACGCTGCTGTGCGGCACCCCGGCAGTGCTTTCGTGTGACGATCGTAGGCCCGTGTGGACGGCTCGAATGCAGGGACGGTGGTAGTGTGCGCGCCTCGCTCATCCAGATCGGCGTAGACGAGGACGAATCGGTCGATGCGCGCCGACAGCGGGCAGCCGCCCTCGTACGGGAACAGGCCGGAGTCGACCTCGTCGTCCTCCCCGAGCTGTGGACCACCGGGGCCTTCGCCTACGAGGCGTTCGCCGACGCGGCGGAGCCGCTGGCGGGGCCCACCCACGCGGTGATGGCCGAGGCCGCGCGGGACGCGGGCGTATGGCTGCACGCGGGTTCGATCCCCGAGCGCGGACCGTCCTCGGACGGCTCCCGCGCGCAGGACGGCCCCCTCACGGACGACGGCCCCCTCTACAACACGTCCCTCGTCTTCTCCCCCTCCGGCGACCTCGCCGCCGCCTACCGCAAGATCCACCGCTTCGGCTTCGACAAGGGCGAGGCCGTGCTGATGGCGGCGGGCGACGAACTGGTGACGGTCCGGCTGCCCGGGACCACCCTCGGCGTCTCGACCTGCTACGACCTCCGTTTCCCCGAACTCTTCCGCGGACTCGTCGACGCCGGCGCCCAGACCCTGGTGGTCGCGGCGGGCTGGCCGGAACGCCGCCGCTCCCACTGGACGCTGCTGGCCAAGGCGCGGGCGGTGGAGAACCAGGCGTACGTCCTCGCCTGCGCAACGGCCGGGACGCACGCGGGAGTTCCACAGGCGGGTCACTCCATCGTGGTCGACCCCTGGGGCGAGGTACTGGCCGAGGCCGGCGCCGAGGAGACGGTGCTCACCGTGGACTTCGACCCGGCGAGGGTGGCTCAGACGCGCGAGCAGTTCCCGGCGCTGAAGGACCGGGTGCTGGGGCTGGAGCGGCCGCGCCGCTAATCACGGCGCCCACGGTCACGCCCGGCACCGTCGGTCACGGGTACCGGCCCGAAGCGCCGCCGGTACGCCGAGGGGCTGAGCCCGGTCTGCCGCCGCAGGCGGGCTCGCAGGTTCGCCGCCGTACCGAGGCCGCTGCGCGCCGCCACCACGTCCAGCCGGTCCTCCCCGCGCTCGATGAGCCGGCACGCCAGCGTCACCCGCTCCGTGGTGAGCCAGGCCAGTGGGGTCGTACCGAGCTGGGCACGGAAGCGGCGGTGGAGCGTGGCCGGGCTGACGGCCGCGCGGTCCGCGAGGTCCGCCACGGTGAGCGGTTCACCGAGTCGGGCCTGCGCCCACGCCAGCAGCGGGGCCAGCGACTCGTCGGGCACCTCGGGCACGGGCCGCTCCACGAACTGCCGTTGGCCGCCGCCCCGGTGCGCGGCGAAGACCAGCCTGCGCGAGACGGCGTTGGCGATCTCGGCGCCGTGGTCGGTGCGGACCAGGTGCAGCCCGAGGTCCAGGGCGGCCGCACTGCCCGCCGCGGTGAGCACGTCGCCCTCGTCCACGAAGAGCACGTCCGGCTCCAGGTGGACCCGCGGATGGAGCTCGCGGAAGGACCGCGCCCAGCGCCAGTGCGTGGTGGCGCGGCGCCCGTCGAGCAGTCCGGCCTCCGCGAGCGCGAAGGAACCGGTGCAGAAGCTCACGACGCGTGCCCCGCGCGCGTGGGTGCGGCGAACGGCGTCCCGTACGGCGGCGGTGCGCGGTACGACGTTGTCCGGTCGGCCCGGCACCAGGAGGGTGTCCGCCGCGTCCACGGCGTCCAGTCCCGCGACCCCGGTGAGGGTGAAGAAGCCGCGGTTCATCCGGACGTCCGGCGCGGGCGCGCACAGCGTGAGCTCGTACAGCGGTTCGGGCAGTCCGAGTTCGGGGCGCGGCAGCCCGAACAGCTCGGTGGCGACGGCCGTCTCGAAGGGATTGGTGCCCTCGTCGACGATCACGACGACCCGGTGCGACGATCCTTGCGGCATGTGCGATTTCTAGCACTCGTACGGGGAGGCCCGGGCACCCCACGATGAAGGCATGGAACCGAACCCGCCCGTCTCCCTGCACCAGGCCCTGGCCTCCTTCGACGCCCTGTGGAGCCCCCGCATCGTCACCACCGTCAACGACTACGACGTCCGCGTCGCCAGGGTGGCCGGTGAGCACGTGTGGCACGCGCACGACCACACCGACGAGTTCTTCCTGGTACTGGACGGCGAACTGCGCATCGCCCTGCGCGAGCCGGCCGGCGAGCGGACCGTCGTGCTGCCCAAGGGGTCGGTGTTCACCGTCCCGCGGGGTACGGAGCACCGGCCGAGCGCACCGGACGGCGCCTCCATCCTGATGTTCGAGCCGTCCGGCACCCTCACCGTCGGCGACCGCCACGACGAGCTCCCGGACCACGTGGACGCGACGACGGGCCGCGCGCTGGGCTGAGGAGGCGCCGCACCGGGACGGACGGCGGCAGTCCGCCACCCGCCCCGTCACCGTGGGCGGACCGACGGCGGTCTACCGGTAGCCCTCCCGTATGTCGGCGTCCCGGTCGTCGTCGGACGGGCGGCGCGGGGCGCTCCGGGTCCCCGGACGCCGGGGCACGTCCCCGGGGTCGCGCTCGGGCTTCCCGTACGGGTCGTCGTCGTGGGGGTCGTACGGGTCACGCCCGCGGGCGCCGCCCTCGTACGCGGCGCGGTCACGCGAGCCGGAGCCACCGGTCTGGTCTGCCATGGAACCACTCCTCGGAAGGTGTCCCCCCGCGTGCGTCGAGCATCCCTCCATCGGGGCGCGTACGCATCCGGTGCGCGGGTGGCTACCGAGCGTGTCCGGAGTTGTCCACAGGCCCGACGGCAGGTCCCGCTCCGGTGGCACCCTGGAGCCATGAACGACTCCGCACCCCGTCGTGCGCGTGTCCGCGCCCCCGAGCTGATCGGCAAGGGCGGCTGGCTGAACACGGGCGGCGAGCAATACACCCTGGCTGACCTGCGAGGACGTGTAGTTCTCCTCGACTTTTGGACATCCTGCTGCATCAACTGCCTGCACGTCCTCGACGAGCTGCGGGAGCTGGAGGAGAAGCACCGGGACACCGTGGTGATCATCGGGGTGCACTCGCCGAAGTTCGTGCACGAGGCCGAGCACCGGGCGGTCGTGGACGCGGTGGAGCGGTACCACGTCGAGCACCCGGTGCTGGACGACCCCGAGCTCGCCACCTGGAAGCAGTACGCGGTGCGGGCCTGGCCCACGCTCGTCGTGATCGACCCCGAGGGGTACGTGGTGGCGCAGCACGCGGGCGAGGGCCACGCGCACGCCATCGAGCGGCTGGTCGAGGAGCTGGAGGCCGAGCACGGGGCGAAGGGGACGCTGCGGCGCGGCTGGGGGCACCTCCCATGCCCTTCAGGCAATGGGGGAGGCCCGTACGTGGCGCCGGAGCCCGAGCCCACCGTGCTGCGCTTCCCCGGCAAGGCGCTCGTGCTGCCGGGCGGGAGCCTCCTGGTCAGCGACACCACCCGGCACCAGCTGGTGGAGCTGGACGGGGACGGTGAGACGGTGCTGCGGCGCATCGGCTCGGGCGCGCGCGGCTTCGCGGACGGTACGGCCGCGTCGGCGACCTTCAACGAGCCGCAGGGCCTCGCACTCCTGGACGACGGCGCGGTCGTGGTCGCCGACACCGTCAACCACGCGCTGCGCCGGCTCGACCTGGAGACCGGGTTCGTCTCCACCCTCGCCGGGACGGGCCGCCAGTGGTGGCAGGGTTCGCCGACGTCGGGTGCCGCGCGCGAGGTGGACCTGTCGTCGCCGTGGGACGTCGCGGTCTTCGGCGGGCGCGTCTGGATCGCCATGGCGGGCATCCACCAGCTGTGGACGTACGACCCGGCGGGCGGCGACGCGGGCGGCACGGTCGCCGTGGCGGCGGGGACGACGAACGAGGGGCTCGTCGACGGACCGGGCGAGGAGGCGTGGTTCGCGCAGCCGTCCGGCCTCGCGGTCTCCGCCGACGGGGAGCGGTTGTGGCTGGCCGACTCCGAGACGAGCGCCCTGCGCTGGGTGGACCGGGAAGGGGCCGTGCACACGGCCGTGGGCACCGGCCTGTTCGACTTCGGGCACCGGGACGGCGCGGCGGAACAGGCGTTGCTCCAGCACCCGTTGGGGGTCACGGCCCTGCCGGACGGCTCGGTCGCCGTCAGCGACACCTACAACCACGCACTGCGCCGCTACGACCCGGCGACGGGCGAGGTGACCACGCTCGCCGCGGACCTGCGGGAACCGTCGGACGCGGTGCTCGTCGGGGACGACATCGTGGTCGTGGAGTCCGCCCGGCACCGGCTGACCCGGCTGCGCCTGCCCGAGGAGGCCGTGCGGGTCGCCCCGGTGGCGCACCGCACGCAGCGGGCGGCCACGGAGGTCACCCCGGGGGCGCTCCGCCTTGACGTGATCTTCCAGGCTCCCGCGGGCCAGAAGCTCGACACCCGCTACGGGCCCTCGACCCGCCTGCTCGTGTCGGCGACCCCGCCCGGGCTGCTGCTGGAGGGCGACGGCGCGGACACCGACCTGTCACGCACCCTGGAGCTCGACCCCGCCGTCCCGGAGGGCGTGCTGCACGTCTCGGCGATGGCGGCGTCCTGCGACGACGACCCGGCGAACTTGTATCCGGCGTGCCACGTGCACCAGCAGGACTGGGGCGTGCCGGTACGGGTCACGGAGGGCGGCGCGGACCGGCTGCCGCTGGTACTGGCCGGTATGGACGCCTGACGCGCGTATCACCCTGGCGGCACGCGACGGCGCGCCCGGTCCCCTCGGCCGGGCGCGCCGTCGCAGTCGCTGGTGCCGTCACTGTTGTCGTCGTCGGTCGGTCAGATGCCGGTGTACCCGTCTCGGTGGTGGTGCTCCTCGCTCACCACGGGAGCCGCGGGCGGTACCACCACACGCCTCCGCCTGGCGATGCTGCTGAACGTCGCGACTCCGATCAGTCCGACGATCATGAAGATGACGCCGACCAGGTCGAGGTTGACCCCCTGCATGTCCCAGTCGGTGGCGAACGTGAGGATGGCCCCCACGGCTATCAGAATGATGCACCCGCCCAGGCCCATGAGTGCTTCCTCCCTGTCCGGTCCGGTGTTCCGGAGCGATCCGGTCAACTCCGTGTACCCGGAGGGGGTTCAGCCATGCGGCACGTCCCGCGGAGAGTGCGCGCTCAGCCCTCCAGGAACGCGACCAAGGCGCCTGCCAGCAGGAACGGGTCGTCGGCGCCGCAGAGTTCGCGGGCGCTGTGCATGGACAGGATGGCCACGCCGATGTCGACCGTCTTGATCCCGTGCCGGGCGGCGGTGATGGGGCCGATGGTGGTGCCGCAGGGCATGGAGTTGTTGGAGACGAAGGACTGGAAGGGGACGCCGGCCCGGTCGCAGGCGGCGGCGAAGACCGCACGGCCCGAACCGTCGGTGGCGTACCGGTTGTTGACGTTGACCTTGAGGATCGGTCCGCCGTTCACCCGCGGGTGGTGCGTCGGGTCGTGCCGCTCCGCGTAGTTGGGGTGGACGGCGTGGCCGGTGTCGGAGGACAGGCAGACGGTGCCGGCGAAGGATCTCGCCCGGTCCTCGTAGGAGCCCCCGCGGGCGAAGACCGACCGCTCCAGGACCGAGCCGAGCAGCGGGCCGTCGGCGCCGGTGTCCGACTGCGAGCCGTTCTCCTCGTGGTCGAAGGCGGCGAGGACGGGGATGTACGGCAGCGCGGTGTCCCCGCCGCTCGCGGCGCCGGCGAGCGCGGCCAGGGCCGCCGTGCCCGCGTGCACGGAGAGCAGGTTGTCCATGCGGGGCGCGGCGACGAGCTCCTTGTCGCGGCCCAGGTAGGCGGGTGGCTCGACGGAGTGGACCATCAGGTCCCAGCCGGTGACCTCACCGTGCTCCAGGCCCGCCTCCTGCTCCAGGAAGGCGATGAGGTCGCCGTCGTGGACGTCGTCCCCGAGGCCCCAGACGGGCTGCAGGTGGCGCTGCTTGTCGAGCTTGAGCCCGTCGTTGACCGCGCGGTCCAGGTGGATGGCGAGCTGCGGGACACGCAGCAGCGGACGGTCGACGTTGACCAGGCGGGTCGTGCCGTCGCGCAGCGAGAGCCGGCCGGCGAGGCCCAGGTCGCGGTCGAGCCAGGAGTTGAGCAGCGGTCCGCCGTACACCTCGACGGCGACCTGGCGCCAGCCGTGGGCGCCGCTGTCGGGCCGCGGCTTGACCCGGAGGTTGGGGGAGTCGGTGTGGGCGCCCACGACGCGGAACGGGGTGTGCGGCTCGGCGCCCTCGGGGACGTACCAGGCGATGATCGCGCCGCCGCGCAGCACGTACTTGCCGCCGGTCGTCCCGTCCCACGCCTCGGTCTCCTCGACCTGGCGGAAGCCGGCCTTCTCCAGTCGTTCGGCGGCGTTCGCCACGGCGTGGTAGGGGGTGGGGCTCGCCGCGAGGAAGGCCATGAGGTCGTCGGTGTGCCCGCGGTCGAAGCGGAGCGGGGCGCGCGAAGCGTTCGTCGTGGGGGCGGTGCCCGGAGCCGGGCGGGCGCTTGTGCTCATGTGTTCACCTTAACGACGGATGAGGGCCCGCTCCCTGGGATGGGAGCGGGCCCTCGTGAGGGGGATGTGGAGAGTCCGGCGGACGGACCGACTCCGTTTGTCAGAAAGCCGCCTCGTCCAGGTCCATCAGTTCCAGGTCCACGCCCTCGGCCACCTTGCGGGCCAGGGTGACGCCCGGCAGGACGTCGGCCGCGAAGAACTTCGCCGCGGCGATCTTGCCCGTGTAGAAGGCGCGGTCCTTCGCCGGGGCGCCCGCGGCCAGCTTCTCGGCGGCGACCGCGGCCCCCTTCAGCAGCAGGTAGCCGACGACCACGTCACCGGAGGCGAGCAGCAGGCGGGTGGTGTTGAGCCCCACCTTGTAGATGTTCCGGACGTCCTGCTCGGTGGCCGCGAGGTCGGTGAGCATCAGGCCGACGACGGCCTCCAGCTCGACGGCGGCCTTGGCGAGGTGGTCGCGGGCGGCGGCCAGCTCCTCGCCGCCGCTGCCGATCGCCAGGAACTTCTTGATCTCCTCGGCGAGCTGGTTCAGCGCGGCGCCCTGGTTGCGGACGATCTTCCGGAAGAAGAAGTCCTGGCCCTGGATCGCGGTGGTGCCCTCGTACAGGGTGTCGATCTTGGCGTCGCGGATGTACTGCTCGATCGGGTACTCCTGCAGGAAGCCGGAGCCGCCGAAGATCTGCAGCGACTGGGCGAGCTGCTCGTAGCCCTTCTCGGAGCCGTACCCCTTGACGATCGGCAGGAGCAGGTCGTTCAGGGCCTCCAGCGCGGCGGTGTCCTCGCCGGCGGCCTCCTTGACGGCTATGTCGTCCTGCACGGAGGCGGTGTACAGCACCAGGGCGCGCATGCCCTCCGCGTACGCCTTCTGCGTCATCAGCGAGCGGCGCACGTCCGGGTGGTGCGTGATGGTGACCTTGGGCGCCGTCTTGTCCATGAAGTTGGCGAGGTCGGGGCCCTGGACGCGCTCCTTGGCGTACTCCAGCGCGTTGAGGTAGCCGGTCGACAGGGTGGAGATCGCCTTCGTGCCGACCATCATCCGGGCGAACTCGATGATGCGGAACATCTGGCGGATGCCGTCGTGCTTGTCGCCGATCAGCCAGCCCTTGGCGGGGTGGCGGTCGCCGAAGGTCATCTCGCAGGTGTTGGAGGCCTTCAGGCCCATCTTGTGCTCGACGTTGGTGGCGTAGACGCCGTTGCGCGTCCCCAGCTCGCCGGTCTCGAAGTCGAAGAGGTACTTCGGGACGAGGAAGAGGGAGAGGCCCTTGGTGCCGGGCTTCGCGCCCTCGGGGCGGGCGAGGACGTAGTGGAGGATGTTCTCCTCCATGTCGTGCTCGCCGGAGGTGATGAAGCGCTTCACGCCCTCGATGTGCCAGGAGCCGTCCTCCTGCTGGACGGCCTTGGTGCGGCCGGCGCCGACGTCCGAACCGGCGTCCGGCTCGGTGAGCACCATGGTGGAGCCCCAGGTCCGCTCGACAGCGATCTCGGCGATCTTCTTCTGCTGCTCGGTGCCCTCGTCGAAGAGGATGCGGGCGAAGGCCGGGCCGGAGGAGTACATCCAGACCGCCGGGTTGGCGCCGAGGATCAGCTCCGCGTACGCCCAGATGAGCGACGGGGGCGCGGTGGTGCCGCCGATCTCCTCGGGCAGTCCGAGCCGCCAGTACTCGGAGTCCATGAACGCCTTGTAGCTCTTCTTGAACGACGCCGGGACCGGCGCGGTGTTCGTCTCGGGGTCGAAGACCGGCGGGTTGCGGTCGGCGTCCGTGAAGGACTCGGCCAGCTCGTTCTCCGAGAGGCGGGTCAGCTCTTCCAGGACGCTCTTCGCGGTGTCCGTGTCCATCTCCGCGAACGGTCCCGAGCCGTACAGCTCGTCGCGGCCGAGCACCTCGAAGAGGTTGAACTCGATGTCGCGGAGATTCGGCTTGTAGTGCCCCATGGCGACGCCTCCGTGGAGAGATCGGCGAGGCACTGGATCCTCGCTCTAGTTCACGTACCAACAAGTAGCTTCGATGATGCTACCCGTCGGTAATAAGATGCAACCCCGAGCGGCACAGGTGTGACGAGGCCCGCGTCGGGGCGCCCGGAGGCGGGTGGGGCGCATACGAGGGGATTGTTGCCGGAGGAACGATGCTGCGGCACCCAGGAGATGACTAGTCTTTGCGGCATGTACGGCTACGACCAGACCGCGGGCGCCCAGCAGCAGTACACCCCGCCGCCGCAGCAGCAGATGGCCGGCGGGTACGGCCAGCAGCCCCCGCTGTACCCCGAGCCGTCCCCGCCCTCGCTCGCGGACGCGGTGCGGGCCTTCACCACGGGGCAGATGTCCGCCGAGGACTTCCAGCAGGTCTTCGCCACCTCGAAGGTCTACTGCCCGCGCGGTGACAACCCCGGCTTCCTCGCGCTGCACAACACCCAGCAGCCCGTGATCCCGATGTTCAGCTCGCTCAAGGAACTGCGCCGCTACGCCGGCAAGGAGTCCAAGTACTTCGTGATCACCGGGGCGGAGGTCATCGACCTGCTGCCCACCGGCTACGGCTTCGTGCTCGACATGGAGGGCGAGCACCGCATGGTCTTCGACGCCAAGGCGGTGGAGCAGATGGTGGAGTTCGCGATGCGCAGGATGTACGGCTGACCGCCCACGTGTACCGACACGCGTACGGAGCCCGGAGGGAATGCCCTCCGGGCTCCCGCTGTTCCGGGTAGCAGAAAGTTCAACTCTCAACTAAACTCGGAGCACAAGGAGGTGCCGACATGCCTGCGGTGACCGTGGAGAACCCGTTGACCCTGCCCCGCGTGGCCGCCCCGGCCGACGCCGTGGCCCGCCCCGTGCTGACCGTCACGACCGCGCCCAGCGGCTTCGAGGGCGAGGGCTTCCCGGTGCGCCGGGCGTTCGCGGGGATCAACTACCGGCATCTGGACCCGTTCATCATGATGGACCAGATGGGTGAGGTGGAGTATCAGCCTGGGGAGCCGAAGGGCACCCCGTGGCACCCGCACCGCGGCTTCGAGACCGTCACCTACATCATCGACGGCACCTTCGACCACCAGGACAGCCACGGCGGTGGCGGCACCATCACCAACGGTGACACCCAGTGGATGACCGCGGGCGCGGGCCTGCTGCACATCGAGGCCCCGCCGGAGCAGCTCGTCATGTCCGGCGGCCTCTTCCACGGGGTCCAGCTGTGGGTGAACCTGCCGGCCAAGGACAAGATGATGGCCCCGCGCTACCAGGACATCCGCAGCCGCAGCGTCCAGCTGCTCACCTCGCCCGACGGCGGCGCGCTGCTCCGCGTCATCGCCGGTGAGCTGGACGGCCACGAGGGCCCCGGCATCACCCACACGCCGATCACGATGGTCCACGCCACCGTCGCGCCGGGCGCGGAGGTCACCCTGCCGTGGCGGGAGGACTTCAACGGCCTCGCGTACGTGCTGGCGGGCAAGGGCTCGGTGGGCGCGGAGCGCCGCCCGGTCCACCTGGGCCAGACGGCGGTCTTCGGCGCCGGCTCCTCGCTCACCGTCCGCGCGGACGAGCAGCAGGACTCCCACACCCCGGAGCTGGAGGTCGTCCTGCTCGGCGGCCGGCCCATCCGGGAGCCCATGGCCCAGTACGGCCCGTTCGTGATGAACACCCGCGACGAGCTGCAGCAGGCCTTCGAGGACTTCCAGAAGGGCCGCTTCGGGTCCGTCCCGGCGGTGCACGGGATGACCGAGGACGGGATCTGACGCCGCCGGCTCCGCGGTGACCGCGGCTCACCCGGGCGGGCCGTCCGAACAGGACGGCCCGCCCGGGGCGTGGTCGGCTGGGCAGTGTGCAGCTGCTTCCCGAGCCCGTGCGCCGTCTGGCGGCCTGGTGCGCCGTCGCCCTGCTGGTGTCCGGAGTGGTGTACGTCGCCATCCGGCTGTGCGTCGCGTTCTCGACCGCCGTCATCCCGGTGCTGCTCGCGCTGCTGGGCACCGCGCTGCTGAAGCCGCTGTACCGGCAGCTCGTCCGGGCGAAGGTCAACCGCTCGATCGCGGCCGGGATCACCTGTGCCGCCGTCGTGGCCGTGGCCGGCGGTGCCGTCTACATCGTGGTCGCCGCCCTCGTCGACAGTGGTGACCAGATCGTCTCCTCGCTCCGCCAGGCCGCCGATTCGATCACCGAGCACTTCGGGGCGGCGGGCACCTCCCTGGACGACCTGGCCGCGAACTCCCGCGACCTGCTCTCCCGGTTCGGCGGCACTGCCGCGTCCAACGTCATCCACGGGGTCAGCGTCGTCGGCGAGGCCATCGCCATGGCCGTCCTCGCGCTGCTGCTCGTCTTCTTCTTCCTGCGGGACTCGCGGCGGGCCGCCGAGGCGCTGCGCGCCCTGACCCCGGGCGGTGCCGGCGACACCGTCGAGGCCATGGCCGGGCGCGCCTTCGAGGCCGTCGAGGGGTTCATGCGCGGGACCACCCTGATCGCCCTCATCGACGCCGTCTGCATCACGGTCGGCCTGCTGGTCCTCGGCGTCCCCGGCGCCGTGGGGCTCGGCGCGCTGGTCTTCGTGGGCGCCTACATCCCCTACCTCGGCGCCTTCATCTCCGGGGCCGTCGCCGTGCTCGTCGCCCTCGCCGACCGCGGGTTCGCCATCGCCGTGTGGGCGCTCGCCGTCGTCCTCGCCGTGCAGCTGCTGGAGGGGCACGTCCTGCAGCCGGTGATCCAGAGCCGTACGGTCCAGATGCACCCGGCGGTCGTCATGGTGACCCTCACCGGCGGCGCGGCCGTCGCCGGGATCCTCGGCATGCTGCTGGCCGTGCCGCTGACCGCCGCCGTCTTCGGGG
>NZ_JAVRHI010000558.1:0-9301 GCF_034105845.1 Streptomyces sp. CRN 30
CCGAGACCCGCTCCGCCGTGCTGGTGCGGCCCAACAGCGCCCGGTCGTCGGCCAGTCCCGTGAGTTCTGCCATGCCGGGAATCTAAGCGCAGATACAAGAACGAAACAACATAGGTATCGAAGGATTGTTCGACAATCCCCGGTGGTCGCCCGGCGTTCACACGGCGGGCATGTCCGGCCCCATCCGGCTGCGTACGGCCGTCTGGACCTCCGCCTCCTCGGCGGGGTCGGCGGCGAGCCTGCGCAACTGTTCGACCACACGGGCGGAACCGGTCTCGGCGTGCCGCGCGGCGACCTCGCGCGTGGACTCCTCGCAGTCCCACAGGCACTCGACGGCGAAGCCGGCCGGGAAGGTGGGGTCGGTGGCGGCGAGCGCCCGGGCGGCGCGTCCGCGCAGGTGGGAGGAGGCGGTCTCGCGGTAGACGTGCCGCAGGACGGGTGCGGCACAGCCGATGCCGAGGCGTCCGGCGCCGTCGACGAGGGTCCACAGGGTGGACGCGTCCGGGCCTTCGCCCCGTACGGCCTCGCGGAGCGCGGCCAGCACGGAATCACTGTCCTGGGTGCCGCCGCGGCAGGCCAGAGTGCGCCCGGCGGCGGCGCCGAGCGCGTCGGGACGGCGCACCCAGCGGCGCGCGCGCTCGACGGCGGCGACGCTGCGCATCCGTTCGAACGCGTCGACGGCTGCCTCGACGACCAGGGCCGAACCGTCGGCCACGGCGCCCTCGACCAGGTCGAGGGCGAGGGGATCGTTGCTGTCGGCGAGGTAGCGCAGGGCGGTGCAGCGGGCGCCGTCGCCACCGCCGCGGGCGGCGTCGAGGATCTCGGGACGGTCCTCGGGGCCCGCGACGGCCATGAGGCAGCGGGCGGCCGGGACGTGCAGCGCGGCACCGCGGTCGAGGCCCTGCTGGGCCCAGTCGAAGACGGCCGCGACGCTCCAGCCGGGGCGGGGCCCCGCGGAGTCCAGCTGCCGCTGCCAGCGGTCGAAACAGCCGGCTTCCCCGGCCTTGCGCACCCGCGCGCCGATCGACGCGCGGGAGTCCTCGGCCCACAGCCGCCACGGGCGGGGCTCGAAGGCGTCACGGACGGCGGCGGCGAGCTCGGCCTCGCCCTCGGCGTCGGTGGTGAAGCGCGCCAGGACGGGCGCGGCGAGGGCGCGCAGGCCCGCGTCGTCGTCCCGCAGGGCGAGCTCGTCGAGGGCCCAGGCCCAGTTGGCGCCGCGGGCGGCGTACCCGCGCAGCAGTTCCAGTGCGTCCCGCCTGCCGTACGAGGCGAGGTGCCCGAGGACGGCGAGGGCGAGGCCGGTGCGCGACTCGCAGGTGTCGAGGACGTCCTCGGGGGCGAAGAGGTGCCGTTCGACCTCGTCGAGCCCGCCGTTGAGCTCGAGGTAGAGCCGGGCGTAGTAGAGCGAGCGGTTCTCCACCTGCCAGTCGTGGCGGGGATCGCTCAGCACGCAGTGGTCGAGAGCCGCGAGCGCTTCGGCCCGCGGGGCGGTGAGCGCGTGCAGTGTGCCGTCGCCGCGGCCCCGCTGCAGCAGGCCGAGCAGCGTACCGCTGGGCGCTATGACCGGTTCGAACATGGGAAACAGCCTCACATCAAGCGTCGACGCAACCGGGGATCGTGCACTACCTGGCCGCGTGACAACACGTCGGAGCGCCCGCCGTCTCTTGCTCGCTGTAGCCCATCTCTCATCGCCTCTCGTCGTGGCCCTCGCGGGACCGCATCACGGCCCGCGCGGTGCGGCAACACCTGCCCAGCCATCGCGTCCGTGAATCACGACGTCATGATGACCCGGCGGTTCTTCCTGCCGCGACCGAAATTTCCGGCGGCCCCGTACCGCCTCCCCCGTCTTCCGTGTCCTGCCTGCTCAGAACGTGCGGATCAGTGTGCGCCGAACAGTTCCAGGAGTTCCGTCTTGGCGAACATGCGGGCCGTGTCCACGGCCGACGGCGTGCCGGCGGCCGGGTCGGCGCCGCCGTCGAGGAGGACCCGGATGACCTCCTGCTCGCCCTTGAAGACGGCTCCCGCGAGCGGGGTCTGGCCTCGGTCGTTGGCGCGGTCGGCCTCGGCGCCACGCGCCAGCAGCGCGCCCACCGCCTCGGCGTGACCGTGGTAGGCCGCGAGCATGACGAGCGTGTCCCCCCGGTCGTTGGTGAGGTTGGCCGGGACGCCCGCGTCGACGTACGCCACGAGCTCCTCCGTGCGGCCGCGGCGCGCCAGGTCGAAGATCTTCGTCGCGAGCTCCACGACCTCGGGGTCGAGGGCTTCACTCATGGCCGGACCGCCTCTCGCAGCAGGGGTGCGGGCTCGGACGAGCCCGTCGGACTGGGTGGTGCGCACGACGGCGGGTCGGTGCCGCCGTACGGGTGAATCGCCAGGCTACCGGGGACCGGACGCACATGGCCGGGGCCGCCCGAGGCAAAGATCACAGCAGACCCGGTCAGGCGCAACATCGCCGCTCGGACGGGTCAGGGGCGACTGGGCCGACCAGGTGAAACCGGCGAGCATTCACCCGAATGCACCTTTTGTCGTATAGATACATCCTGTGACCCTGGAAGAACTCATGGTGACTGTCCCCACCAACCAGGA
The DNA here is from genome assembly GCF_034105845.1 of Streptomyces sp. CRN 30. Taxonomy (NCBI): domain Bacteria; kingdom Bacillati; phylum Actinomycetota; class Actinomycetes; order Kitasatosporales; family Streptomycetaceae; genus Streptomyces; species Streptomyces sp. CRN 30. Next base: position 2,587 of record NZ_JAVRHI010000558.1, read on the forward strand.
GAGCACAAATGATCCTTTCCATGTCAGGCGTCGTCCTGCTCGGCATCATCGTCTTCCTCTTCTTCCGCAAGGACGGGCTGAAGGCCTCGCACGCCATCGTGGCCACGCTATTCGGCTTCTACCTCGCCAGTACGGCCATCGCGCCGAGCATCAAGGCGGGCGGCGAGAGCCTCGCGGGCCTCCTGGGCGGCATCAGCTTCTGAGCCGCCCGACCACCCGCATCCACCTCCGCATCCACCTCCGTATCCGTAGGAGACCGCAGTGGCCCGGCGTCCCCTCCCCCGCATTCCGATCAACGGCAGCGCACACCTCGCCCGGGGCCGGGAACTGGCCCGGACGGCGACCGACGGCGCGACCGACGTCCTGCACCCGCTGATCACGATCACCCGTGGACTGCGCCGGCTGGCGGCCGCCGGACGGCGCAAGTGGGCCGACACCCCGAAGGACAAGCGCGGTTCGCTGTTCTTCCTGGTGGCCTCGGTGGTCCTGGTCGTGGCGCTGGTGCCGTACGGACCGCTGCTCGCCGTCATCGGGCTGATGGCGGCGGCAGCGTGGCGGGGCCGCGAGCCCGCCGCACCGGCGCCCACCGGCCCCGACGAGGCCCAGACGCAGCGCCTGCGGTCGCTGTACGAGGCCCTGGCGCCGTACTTCACGGCGGCCGCCGACCCGGAGCCGCTCTTCGTGCACGGCGGCGACTGGACGAAGGCGTTCCCCGCCTTCGACTTCGACGGGACGGGCCGGATCCGCCGTCTGGAGGTCCGTTATCCCGCGTACTTCACGGACGGCGAGCCCGAGTCCCGCGCGCGGATCGAGCACCTGCTGCACGCCAAGGCCGGCCGCGGCCGCGAGTACCTCTTCGACTGGGACGAGGAGGGCAACCAGCTCACGGTGACGGTCCTCGCCCCGCTCGACACCGGCATCACGGCCCAGCGCTTCGTCACGGCGCCGGGCGAGACGGTGCTCGGCTTCACGGACACGACCGGTGTACGGCGCACGCTGCCGCTCGACCACGGCGGCGAGCAGCGGGACGTGCCCCCGGTCGTGTGGCGCACGGGCCCGCGCTCCACGGAACCGCACCTGCTGGTCGTGGGGGAGCCGGGCAGCGGTACGACGACACTGCTGCGCTCCGTCGCGCTGCAGGCGCTCCAGCACGGTGACGTGGTGGTCGTCGAGGGCGGCGGCACCGGCGAGTACGCGTGCCTGACCGGCCGCCCGGGCGTGCTGGCCGTGGAGTGCGGTCTGGCCGGCGCGCTGGCGAGTCTGGAGTGGGCGGCGCACGAGACGGAACGCCGGCTGATCGCCGCCAACCGCGCGCGCCAGGCGGGCCACCCGCCGCCGGACGACGTCCGGCGCCCCCTGTGGATCCTGCTGGACGGGCCGGGCGCGCTCGGTCATCTGGCCGCAGCCGACGGCGGCGGCCGGGACCCGCAGGCCCTTCTCCAGGTACCGCTGCGCCACGGCCGTCCCGCCAACGTCACCCTCGTCGTGGCCGAGCAGTTCGACGGCCTGGACGCCCTCTCCGAGGCCGTACGCCAGCACACGCGCGCGCGTGTGGTGCTCGGCCCCGCCTCCCCGCAGCAGCTGGAGGAGGTGCTGGGTGAGCTGCCGCGGACCACGCCCGCCTCGGAGATCCCGCCCGGCCGCGGCTACGCGCGCCTGGGCACGGGCCCGGTGCACCGCCTCCAGGTCCCGGCCACCCCCGACCCGTACGACGACGCCACGAGCGAGAGCGACCGCCGGGCGGTGCTGGACCTGCTGCCGGAGCCGACGGACCCGGCCGACCCGCCGGAGGCCGGCTCCGCACTGCCCGGGGTCACCGTGGAAGCGTCCGGGACCGCCCCTGGGCAACCCCGGCCCGACGTTCCCGCGGCACCGCCGAAGACCGACGCGCTGCCCCCCGGAGTGGCGGTCGCGGAAGGCTGACACGGCGGCGCGGGCCGGCCGCCGCGGTGGCACCGGCCCGCCTCACGCCACGGACGTCCGCGGTGCCTCCCCGGTCCCGGAGGCGCCCGTCCGCACCAGGTGGGCCGCCGCCGCGAGCCGTACGGCCGCCTCGTCGGCCACCGCGCCGCCCACGGTGAACGGCAGCCGGACGTACCCCTCGAACGCCCCGTCCACGCCGAAGCGCGGTCCCGAGGGCACCCGCACGCCGACCCGCTCCCCCGCCACGGCGAGCCGGGAGCCCGACAGGCCCCCGGTGCGCACCCACAGGGTGAGCCCGCCCCGGGGCACCGTGAACTCCCAGTCCGGCAGCTCCCGGCGCAGGGCGGTGACGAGCCCGTCCCGGTTCTCGCGCGCCTGCGCCCGGCGCACCGCCACGGCCTGTTCCCACCCCCCGGTGCTCATCAGCCAGTTGACGGCCAGCTGTTCCAGCACGGGGGTGCCGAGGTCCGCGTACGCGCGGGCCGCGACCAGGCTGCGGATCACGTCCGGCGCGGCGCGCACCCAGCCGATGCGCAGGCCCGCCCAGAACGCCTTGCTCGCCGAACCGACCGTGACGACGGTCGAGCCCGCCGGATCGAAACCGCAGACCGGACGGGGCAGCTCCACGTCCGCGTCGAGGCACAGCTCGCTCATCGTCTCGTCGACGACGAGCACGGTCCCGGCGGAACGGGCCGCGTCGACGAGCCGGCGCCGCTGGTCCTCGTCGGCGAGCGCGCCGGTCGGGTTGTGGAAGTCGGCCACCACGTACGCCAGCCGGGGCGCCGCGTCGCGCAGCACCTGCCGCCAGCGGTCCAGGTCCCATCCGGCGAGCTCGTCGGCCATCGCCACGGGCACCAGCCGGGCACCCGCCTCGCGCATCAGCTGCAGGATGTTGGCGTAGCTGGGCGACTCCACGGCGATCCGCTCACCGCGCGGCGCGAACAGGTGGCAGATGGCGTCGATCGCGCCCATCGCCCCGGTGGTGACCATGATCTGCTCGGGCATGGTGGGGATCCCGCGCGCGGTGTAGCGGTCGGCGAGCAGCGCGCGCAGCGCGGGCAGCCCGGCCGGGTAGTCGCCGTGGGTGTGCGCGTACGGCGGCAGGTCCTCCAGGGCTCCGCGCACGGCCCGGGTGAGCCACGGCTCGGGGGCGGGCAGGGCCGCGGTACCGAGGTCGATCACGGAGCCGAGCGCCTCGGGCGGCAGCGGCTCCAGCCCGCGCGCGGGCAGTGGGTTACCGGCCGGAACGGCGGTCCAGCTGCCCGCTCCCCGGCGGGACTGCAGGAACCCCTCGGCGCGCAGCGCCTCGTAGGCCGCCGCGACCGTCGTACGGCTGACGGACAGGGCGAGGGCGAGCTCCCGCTCGGCGGGCAGCCGGGCGGCGACCGGCACCCTGCCCTCCAGCACGAGCAGCCGGATGCCGTCGGTGAGCGCCCGGTAGGCGGGCGGACGGCGGGTGCCGGGTCCCGCGGGGCGCTCCTGCTGGGGGGTGAGCAGCCGGGCGAGCTGTGCCGCCCCCACCGCCGAGGTCCACTGCACCATGGTTCCCAGTCCACCTTCCCCTGATTGGCCCTGGATGGCGTCCGCCACCGAGCCACAGAGTGACACGTGCCGGGCCACCGTCACCACCTGAGGGGGAACACCTTGTCCACCGTCCCGTCCGCACCCCGCCGCCTCGGGCGACGGCTGTTCCAGCTGTACGCCGGTCTCGCGCTGTACGGGGTGAGCTCCGCGCTCCTCGTCGAGGCGGGCCTGGGCCTGGAGCCCTGGGGCGTGCTGCACCAGGGGCTGGCCGAGCTGACCGGGCTGACGATCGGGGTGGTCTCGATCGGGGTCGGGGCACTGGTGCTGCTGCTGTGGATCCCGTTGCGCCAGCGGCCGGGCCTCGGCACGGTCTCCAACGTCGTCGTGGTGGGCCTCGCGACGGACGCGACCCTGGCCGCGGTCCCGGCACCGGACGCCCTGGCCGTGCGCGTGCCCCTCCTCGTCGCCGGCGTCCTGCTGAACGGTGCGGCGACCGGCCTCTACATCGCGGCCCGGTTCGGCCCGGGTCCGCGCGACGGGCTGATGACGGGCCTGCACCGGCGCACCGGGCGCTCGGTCCGGCTGACGCGGACGGCGGTCGAGGTGGCCGTGGTGGCGACCGGATTCGCCCTCGGCGGCACGATCGGTGCCGGTACCGTCCTGTACGCCCTGTCCATCGGCCCGCTGGCGCAGGTCTTCCTGCGGGCGTTCGCCGTTCCCTCGGCGGGTGGCAGCGCTGTCGTCGCCTCCGGTCCACCGGAGCGGGCGATACTGCGGCGGTGACCATGACGACGACTCCCGTGCGCCACCCGTTCCTCGACCATCCCGGTCCGCTCGCCTTCGCCCACCGGGGCGGGGCGGCCGACGGCCTGGAGAACACCGCCGCCCAGTTCCGGTACGCGGTGGAGACGGGTTACCGGTACCTCGAGACGGATGTGCACGCCACGGCCGACGGGAAGCTCGTCGCCTTCCACGACGCGACCCTCGACCGGGTCACCGACGGGGCGGGCCGCATCGCCGACCTCTACTGGAAGGACGTGCGCCGCGCGCGCGTGGCGGGCGTCGAGCCGGTCCCCCTGTTCGAGGAACTGCTGGAGGCCTTCCCCGAGGTGCGGTGGAACGTCGACGTCAAGGCGGAGTCCGCCCTCCACCCACTGCTGAACCTGATCGCGCGCACCAGGTCGTGGAACCGGGTGTGCGTCGGCTCGTTCTCGGAGCCGCGCGTCGCCCGCGCCCAGCGCCTGGCCGGCCCCCGGCTCGCGACCTCGTACGGCACCGGCGGCGTGCTGGGACTGCGGCTGCGCTCGTGGGGCGTGCCCGCCGCGCTGCGCCGTTCGGCGGTCGCCGCGCAGGTGCCCGAGTCCCGGTCGGGCGTCCCCGTGGTGGACCGGCGGTTCGTGCGCGCCGCCCACGCGCGCGGGCTCCAGGTCCACGTGTGGACGGTGAACGATCCGCGGCGGATGCACCGGCTCCTGGACCTCGGCGTGGATGGCATCATGACCGATCACATCGACACGCTGCGCGCGGTGCTCCAGGAACGGGGCACCTGGGCCTGACCGGCCCGCGGCGGCCTTTTCACGAGGGACACGGGGAAGCGAGGCACGGGTGGGCACGGACACCCTGCGGGCAGGCACCGGCGACGGGACCGCCGACCGGAGACGCGAACAGCGCGGCTGGTACTTCTACGACTGGGCGTGCTCCGTCTATTCGACGAGCGTCCTGACGGTGTTCCTCGGCCCGTACCTGACGTCGGTCGCCAAGGCGGCGGCCGACGCCGACGGTTACGTGCACCCCTTGGGCATCCCGGTCCGCGCGGGCTCCTTCTTCGCGTACTCGGTCTCCCTGTCGGTGGTCCTCGCCGTCGTGATCATGCCCTTGGTGGGCGCGGCCGCCGACCGGACGGGCCGCAAGAAGCCGCTGCTCGCGGCGGCCGCCTACCTGGGGGCCGCGGCGACGGCGGGGATGTTCTTCCTGGACGGGGAGCGCTACCTGCTGGGCGGACTGCTGCTGATCGTGGCCAACGCCGCCCAGTCGGTCGCGATGATGCTGTACAACTCCTACCTGCCGCAGATAGCCCCGCCCGAGGAGCGCGACGCCGTCTCCTCCCGCGGCTGGGCCTTCGGCTACGCGGCCGGCTCACTGGTCCTGGTCCTGAACCTGGTCCTGTACACGGCCCACGACTCCTTCGGCGTCTCGGAGAGCACGGCGGTGCGCATCTGCCTGGCCTCCGCGGGGCTGTGGTGGGGCGCCTTCACCCTCGTACCGCTCAGGCGGCTGCGCGACCGCCGGACGCCGCCCGGGCAGGCCACCGCCCCGGGACTGCGCCAGCTCGCGGCGACCGTCCGCGACATGCGCCGCCACCCGCTCACCCTGTACTTCCTGCTCGCCTACCTGGTCTACAACGACGGCATCCAGACGGTGATCTCCCAGGCCTCGATCTACGGTTCCGAGGAGCTGGGGCTCGAGCAGTCGACGCTCATCGTGGCGGTGCTGCTGGTGCAGGTGCTGGCGGTGGCCGGGGCGCTGGGCATGGGCCGGCTGGCCCGCCGGTACGGGGCGAAGCGCACCATCCTCGGCTCCCTCGTCGCCTGGACGCTGACGCTGGCCGCCGGGTACTTCCTCCCCGCGGGCGCGCCCGGCTGGTTCTTCGCGCTGGCCGCCGGGATCGGCCTGGTCCTCGGGGGCAGCCAGGCGCTGTCCCGCTCGCTCTTCTCGCACCTAGTGCCGCCGGGCAAGGAGGCCGAGTACTTCTCGGCGTACGAGATGAGCGACCGCGGGATGAGCTGGCTGGGGCCGCTGCTGTTCGGCCTGACCTACCAGCTGACGGGGAGTTACCGCGACGCGATCATCTCGCTGGTGATTTTCTTCGTGCTGGGATTCGCCCTGCTGGCGCGGGTACCCGTGCGGAAAGCGATCAGCGACGCGGGTAACCCCGTACCCGAAAGGATTTAGCGCCGGAGGTGAAAGAGCTGTAGTGTACGCGTTTGGCCTGCCAGGCGGACCGTTACTGCGCGTCAAAGATGACGAAACGCTGTGTGACATCTGCTGTCAGATGTGACAAACAGGGCGCCGGTGGGTACAACAAGGGCGGCTACGACGGCGACGCTTGACCCGGAACGGACTCGGAACGGGAATCTTTACCGCCGACCGGACGTTGACCGGATGACGACGACAGCGACACCTGTCCTGTGGGCGACAAGCCCGGGAGGCACGATTCATGAGTGAGCGAGCTCTTCGCGGCACGCGCCTCGTGGTGACCAGCTACGAG
>NZ_JAVRHI010000559.1:0-11256 GCF_034105845.1 Streptomyces sp. CRN 30
CTTTCCGATCCGATTTCCTCGGTGCTTTCCAGGTTCCCGCTTCCGCGTTTCCCTTTCCGGCGGTTCCGACTCTATCAGATCCTTTCGGGCCTGATTCCCAGTCAGAGTGGGCTGCCTTCCCGGCCGTTGGGCCGTTCCGACTGGTGAGACTTTAGCGGATTCCCGGCTCCCGAGCTAATCGGGGGCTGCGCCCTTTCGAACGCGGATTCCTCATTCTGCGAATACCCACGCCAATGACACGACGACAGATCGACTGATCGTCGAGAGTGGGTTGGTACCTGCGGAATGGCTGTCCGGGGACCGACCGGAGTCGGTGCTCACGTCGGACAACTCGGAGAACACTACGCACCGGCGTGGGGCGTGTCAACCTCCGCCCGGGGTGCATCCCGGAGGCGTACCGTGGATGCCGTGATGACGCGTACGTGCACCCAGCTGTGGTGGGCCGCCTGACGGCGGCCTCGTCACCCACGCACACGACGGCCGCCGCTTGGCGGCCGTTCTCGTATCTCCCTCCGGGAGGAGCCGGCCGGCGGGCACGCGGCTCGGGCCGGAGTTCAGAGGAGAGGGAGAACGAGATGACGCGGGTCTTCAGCGGGGTCAAGCCGACCGGGCATCTGACGCTGGGGAACTACCTGGGAGCCATGCGGCGGTGGGCGGCGGTGGACCAGCACCGCGCCGACGCGCTGTTCTGCATCGTCGACCTGCACGCACTGACCGTGGACCACGACCCGGCGCGGGTGCGCCGGCTCAGCCGGCAGGCCGCGACCCTGCTGCTGGCCGCCGGGCTGGACCCGGAGCTGTGCACCCTGTTCGTGCAGAGCCACGTGGACGAGCACACGCGGCTGTCGTACGTGCTGGAGTGCGTGGCCACGGACGGGGAGATGCGGCGCATGATCCAGTACAAGGAGAAGGCGGCACGCGAGCGAGGGCGCGGGGGGAGCGTGCGGCTGTCGCTGCTGACGTACCCCGCGTTGATGGCGGCGGACATCCTCGCGTACGGGACGGACGAGGTGCCGGTGGGTGAGGACCAGACGCAGCACGTGGAGCTCACCCGGGATCTGGCGGTGCGGTTCAACCAGCGGTACGGGCAGACGTTCGTGGTGCCTCGCGCGACGCATCCCGACGTGGCCACCCGGGTCATGAACCTGCAGGAGCCCACGTCGAAGATGGGGAAGAGCGACGACGTCGGGCCCGGGATCGTCTATCTGCTCGACGAGCCCGACGTGGTGCGGAAGAAGATCCTGCGGGCCGTGACCGACAGCGGGCGAGGGGTCGTGTACGACCGGGAGGAGCGTCCCGGGGTCGCCAATCTGCTGGAGATCCTCGCGGCCTGCGAGGGCGGGAGTCCTGAGGAGCTGGGCCGCGCCCACACGTCGTACGGCGCTCTGAAGAAGGCCGTGGCCGAGGCCGTGGTCGAGGTGCTGAGGCCCGTGCAGGAGAGGCACAAGGAGTTGTGCGCGGATCCGGCGTACGTGGAGGAGGTACTGCGGAAGGGTGCCGCACGGGCCCGGGAGACGGCGCGGCCGAGGGTGGACGCGGCCTGTGGGGCGATCGGGCTGCTGCCGGCCGGGTAGGAGCGGCCGGGAGAGACGGGTGTGCGGGGCGCCTCCGGCTCACCGGGGGCGCCCCGCCCGCGCTCAGCTGTTGCTGCCGCCGGAGGCGAGTGCGCGGCTGCGGTCGCGGGCCGCCTCCAGGGCCGCTATCAGGGCGGCCCGTACGCCGTGGTTCTCGAGTTCGCGGATGGCGCTGATGGTCGTGCCCGCCGGGGAGGTGACGTTCTCGCGGAGCTTGACGGGGTGCTCGCCGCTGTCGCGGAGCATGGTGGCAGCGCCGATGGCGGACTGGACGATGAGGTCGTGCGCCTTGTCGCGGGGCAGGCCGAGCAGGATGCCCGCGTCGGTCATCGCCTCGACCAGGTAGAAGAAGTACGCCGGGCCCGAGCCGGACAGGGCGGTGCACGCGTCCTGCTGGGTCTCGGGCACGCGCAGCGTCTTGCCGACGGCGCCGAAGATCTCCTCGGCGTGCGCCAGGTGCTCGGGGGTGGCGTGGGTGCCGGCGGAGATGACGGACATGGCCTCGTCGACGAGGGCGGGGGTGTTCGTCATGACGCGGACGACGGGCGTCCCCGGGGCGAGGCGCTCCTCGAAGAAGGAGGTGGGGATGCCCGCGGCGCCGCTGACGACCAGGCGGTCGGCGGGGGTGTGCGGGGCGAGCTCGTCGAGGAGGGCGGCCATGTCCTGCGGCTTGACCGTGAGGATGAGGGTGTCGGCTGTCTTGGCCGCCTTGTCGTTGCTGACCGGGGTGACGCCGTAGCGGGTGCGGAGCTCTTCGGCCCGCTCCGGGCGGCGAGCGGTGACCAGCAGGTCCCCTGGTGCCCAGCCGGCTCGGATCATGCCGCTGAGCAGGGCCTCGCCGATCTTTCCGGTACCGAGGACTGCGACTTTCTGGGTCATGGTGCGGGTGCCCTCCGAGGTTGCGTCGTCCTGGGGGCATCCTCGCATCCGGGGTGGGGCCGGGGGCGGGTTGTCCGCTGGGCGGGATGTACGGGGGCTCGCCTCAGGAACGGCGGCGGGAGGGGTTGCCCGCACGGCGGGTCGTGCGGCGTTCGTACCGGGCGCGGGCCTGTTCGTACTCCTCACGGTGCAGCTTCTCTCCCGGGGCCTCGGTGAGGGAGCGGAGGAAGTAGGCGAGGAGGGAGCCGAGGAAGCCGACGGTGAGGAGACCGCGGAGCGCGGCCCGGCGGTCGGGGTCGGGGCGCTCGCGGTAGCCGCCCCAGGTGTGGCCGAAGGCCAGCGCGCTGCACACGGCGAACACCACGACGACCAGGAGCGGGACGAAGCCGCCCAGGGCACCGAGCCGCAGGCCCTCGTGGGCGAGGCGCAGCACCAGGCAGGCGGCGGCGACCGTGAGGAGCGCGCCGGCCGGGACGGCCACGCGGCGGACCCGGTAGCCCCCGTCGTGGTGCAGCCACGTCGTCCCGAAGAAGCGGATGGGTTCGGGCCGGGGGCCCGCGGGCCGGGCCGGAGTGCCGTTGCCGTGTCGCTCGTCGCTCACCCGGCGATTATCGCTCCGGCCCGTACCGCGTCCACGGCCGGTGTGTGCACCGGTTCTCAGGTGCAGGGCGGAGCCACGTAGCCGTCGCTGCCCGTGTACACGTACGCGTCCGAGATGTACTGACCGGTCGCGATCATGTCCCAGACGTTCGATGTGCCGTACGGGCCGCTCACCCACGTGCCCGTGCGCTGGCAGCGGATCGACACGTTGGCGCCCGCCGGCAGGGTGCGCACGATGCCGTACTGCGTGCCCGGGCCGCTGCGGACGTTCACCCGGACGCCCGGCGCGACCGGGTAGGTGCGCGCCGCCGCCGTGGCCTGTTGTGCCATCGAGATGTTCTGTGCGGCTCCGATGTCGATGTTCTCCGTGGCCATGCAGGCCTCCCCGTTCGCCCCGTTACCCCATTGAATGGTTCACGCCAAATCTCTGCGGTGCGCGAAGGCTAGCAAGCCGCCGGGGCTCCGTACGAGGCATCGACTAGGCTCTGCGTTTCGCACACGCGGCCGGAAACGCGGGGGTGATGGATGCCGTCACAGCACAGCACCGGTACAGATCCGGAAGCGGAACCTCCGGGATATACCGGGCAGTACCGGCTGGAGGCGGAGCTCGGGTCCGGGGGCATGGGGGTCGTGCACCTGGCGCGCTCGCACTCCGGGCTGCGGCTCGCGGTCAAGGTCGTGCACGCCGCGTTCGCCCAGGATCCCGAGTTCCGGGGGCGGTTCCGGCAGGAGGTGGCGGCCGCGCGGCGGGTCAGCGGTGCCTTCACCGCGCCCGTGGTCGACGCCGACCCCGAGGCCGGGCGCCCCTGGATGGCGACCCTCTTCATCCCCGGCCCGACGCTCGCCGAGCACGTCAAGCGGAACGGCGCGCTGCCCGCGGCGCGACTGCGGCAGCTGATGGCGGGGCTCGCGGAGGCCCTGCGCGACATCCACCGGGCGGGCGTGGTCCACCGCGACCTCAAGCCGAGCAACGTGCTGCTGGCCGAGGACGGTCCCAAGGTCATCGATTTCGGCATCTCCCGGCCCTCCGACAGCGAACTGCGCACCGAGACCGGGAAGCTGATCGGCACGCCGCCGTTCATGGCTCCGGAGCAGTTCCGCAGGCCACGGGAGGTGGGACCGGCCGCCGACGTCTTCGCCCTCGGTTCCGTCATCGTGCACGCGGCGACCGGCAGCGGGCCCTTCGACTCCGACAGTCCGTATCTGGTGGCATATCAGGTCGTTCACGACGAGCCGGACTTGACAGGTCTGCCGGTGGAGCTGTCCGCGCTCGTCGCGCGCTGCCTGGCCAAGGAGCCCGAGGACCGGCCCACCCCGGACGAGGTGATGACGGAACTCCGGGCGGCGCGGGCCTCGTACGACACCCAGGCGTTCATACCCGAGCAGCGGGGTGCCGGCGGCGTCGGCGGGACGGGCCGGGGCAGCGAGGACGGTCCGCACGGCCCCGGCAGTCCGGCGGCGTCGGCGGATACGCACGCGCGCGCGATCTCTGCCGCGGCGCCCTCGGCCGCCGGATCGCCCTCCGCCGGTTCCTCGGCCGCCGGTCCGCCGGCCGCCGCGTCCTCGAAGACCGCCGCGGAGTCCTCGACCACCGCCGGCCGGCGTCTCCGGCTTCCCCGTCCGGCCCGTGGCCGTCGGCCGTGGTGGGCTCCCGCCGTCGCGCTCGCCGCGCTCACCGCCGCCGTCGGGGCGGTCGTGCTCGCCCCGGACGATGAGTCCCCCGTGGCCCAGGAGCCGCAGCCGTCGGCGAGTGCCTTCCGGCCCTGGGCCGTCACCGTGGGCGCGCGCGGCGCCGGAGCCACCGGGCTGCCCTGGTGCTCGTACACACCCGGAACGCTCCACTGCGCCCGCCCCGGGGTCCTGGCCGCGGCCGTGGACCCCGAGGACGGGAAGGTCCTGTGGTCGCGCGGCGGGAGCCGGCCGGACGACGGCACGACCCTCGCCCCCGTGCTCTCGGGCGGGCTCCTGCACGTCGTCGGCGCCGACGGGGACGGCCGCCGGCTCACCGCGCTGGAGCCGACGACCGGCCGGACCCGCTGGAGCCGTGCCATCCCGGCGGCCGACGGTCCCGTCACCCACGTCGGCGGTCTCGTCCTGCTCACCGGCGCCGACGCGACGGTCACCGCGCTGGACTCGGCCACCGGCGAGGAGAGGTGGCGGCGTGCGTTCCCCGGCCTGGGGCAGCCGTCGCCGAGCTTCCAGTCGTACGGTGACGGGCTCGCGTACGCGGTGGGCGCGGACGGTGCGGACACGCGGGTGACCGTGGTGGACCCGGAGACGGGGGACGTCCGCCGACAGCGGCGGCTGGAGGGGGCGCTGGGGCTGGTGGGCGCCCGCGACGGCACGCTCTGGTTCACCTCGACGGACCTGTACTCCGCCACGGACGCCGTCGTGCGGTACGACGTCGCGGACGACTCCGTGCGGCGGGTCGGCCTCCACTTCGCGCTGCCCGGGGCGCAGGCCGTCGTCGGTGGCGACACGGTCTACCTGCTGGCCGACGGGGGCACGCTGGCCGCCGTCGACACCCGGGCCGGGGCGCGGGAGGCGGAGCTGTGGCGGCTGGAGACGTCCGTCAGCCGTGCCTCGGCGCCCGTGGTGGCCGGGCAGCGGCTGTACTTCACGGCCGCGGACGGACGGCTCCTCGCCGTCGGCACCGCCCGGGGCAGGCTGCTGGGCCAGACGGAACCGCGCCTCGCCGAGGACCCGAGCGCGCTGATCGCCCAGATGCCGGCGCCGGTCACGGCCCGGGGGAAGGTGTACGCCGGGGCCCCCGACGGATCGCTGTTCGCCGTGGACGCCGGGGATCCGGCGAGCTGGTAGGCGCTCGGCGCGGACGCTCGGGTGTGTACGTGAGCGTCCGCGGCCGGATGCGTCCCGGGTCAGCCCAGCTTCGTCACGTCCCGCACCGCGCCCTTGTCGGCACTGGTCGCCATCGCGGCGTAGGCGCGCAGCGCGGCGGAGACCTTGCGGTCGCGGTCCTTCGGGGCGTACACGCCGTTCAGCGCCTGCTCGCGGCGGGCCAGCTCGGCGTCGTCCACGAGCAGCTCGATCGAGCGGTTCGGGATGTCGATGCGGATGCGGTCGCCGTCCTCCACCAGGGCGATCGTGCCGCCGGAGGCCGCCTCGGGGGAGGCGTGGCCGATGGAGAGGCCGGAGGTGCCGCCGGAGAAGCGGCCGTCCGTGACCAGTGCGCAGGTCTTGCCGAGGCCCCGGCCCTTGAGGAAGGACGTCGGGTAGAGCATCTCCTGCATGCCGGGGCCGCCCTTGGGGCCCTCGTAGCGAATGACGACGACGTCACCGTCGGTGATCCGCTTGTTGAGGATCTTCTCGACGGCCTCCTCCTGCGACTCGCAGACCACCGCCGGGCCCTCGAACGTCCAGATGGACTCGTCGACGCCGGCCGTCTTCACCACGCAGCCGTCGACTGCCAGGTTGCCCTTGAGGACCGCGAGGCCGCCGTCCTGGGAGTACGCGTGCTCCACGGAGCGGATGCAGCCGTTCTCGGCGTCCTCGTCCAGGGCCTCCCAGCGCTCGGACTGGGAGAAGGCCTCCGCGGAGCGGACGCAGCCGGGGGCCGCGTGCCACAGCTCGACCGCCTCCGCGGAGGGGGAGCCGCCGCGCACGTCCCACGTCTTCAGCCAGTCGGCGAGGGACGAGCTGTGGACGGAGTTCACGTCCTCGTTGAGGAGGCCGCCGCGGTACAGCTCGCCGAGGAGGGCGGGGATGCCGCCGGCGCGGTGCACGTCCTCCATGTAGTACGTGCGCGTCTTGGCGACGTTGGGGGCGACCTTGGCCAGGCAGGGCACGCGGCGGGAGACCTCGTTGATCTCCTCCAGGCCGAAGGGGACGCCCGCCTCCTGGGCGGCGGCCAGGAGGTGCAGGATCGTGTTGGTGGAGCCGCCCATCGCGATGTCGAGCGCCATGGCGTTCTCGAAGGCGGCGAAGGTGGCGATGTTGTGGGGCAGGACCGTGTCGTCGTCCTGCTCGTAGTAGCGGCGGGTGATGTCCATGACCGTGCGCGCCGCGTTCTCGTACAGCGCCTTGCGGGCGGTGTGCGTGGCGAGCAGCGAGCCGTTGCCGGGGAGGGAGAGGCCGATCGCCTCGGTCAGGCAGTTCATCGAGTTGGCGGTGAACATGCCGGAACAGCTGCCGCAGGTCGGACAGGCGTTCTCCTCGATACGGAGGATGTCCTCGTCCGAGATCTTGTCGTTCACGGCGTCGGAGATCGCGTCGACCAGGTCGAGGGTGCGGACCGTGCCGTCGACGAGGGTGGCGCGCCCGGCCTCCATGGGGCCGCCGGAGACGAAGACCGTGGGGATGTTCAGGCGGAGCGCCGCCATCAGCATGCCCGGGGTGATCTTGTCGCAGTTGGAGATGCAGATCAGAGCGTCGGCGCAGTGGGCCTCGACCATGTACTCGACGCTGTCGGCGATCAGGTCGCGGGAGGGCAGCGAGTAGAGCATGCCGCCGTGGCCCATCGCGATGCCGTCGTCGACCGCGATGGTGTTGAACTCGCGCGGGATGCCCCCGGCCGCAGTGATCGCCTCGCTGACGATCCGGCCGACCGGCTGGAGGTGGGTGTGGCCCGGCACGAACTCGGTGAAGGAGTTCGCGACCGCGATGATCGGCTTGCGGCCGATGTCCGCGCCCGGTACACCGGAGGCGCGCATAAGGGCGCGGGCGCCCGCCATGTTGCGGCCGTGGGTGACTGTGCGGGACCTCAGCTCGGGCATCGTCGTTCGCTCCTTCGGGGCGGTCACCGGCCCGTGCGGACCGGCACGTGTGACTGCCCCCGAGCGTACGCCCGTCATCCAGTGGGCGGACAGATGGTCCGGAATGCGGGATGTGCGTCACAGGCGCGGGACGCGGTCACCGGGGAGCGGGCGGCACCTTGGTGGCGGAGGCGAGGTGCAGCCGGGTGAAGGCGAGGGCCTCGGCGAGGTCGGCCTCCCGCTCGGCGCTGGACATCGCGCGGCGGGTGTTGACCTCGATGACCACGTGGCCGTCGAAGCCGCTGAGCGCGAGGCGCTCCAGCACCTCGGCGCAGGGCTGGGTGCCGCGGCCCGGCACCAGGTGCTCGTCCTTGTTGGAGCCGTTGCCGTCGGCGAGGTGGACGTGCCCGAGGCGGTCGCCCATGCGGTCGACCATCTGCAGGGCGTCCGTGCGGGCCGTGGACGTGTGGCTGAGATCGACCGTGAAGTGCCGGTAGTCGTCCTTGGTGACGTCCCAGTCGGGGGCGTAGGCGAGCATCTCGCGGTCGCGGTAGCGCCAGGGGTACATGTTCTCGACGGCGAACCGCACGTCCGTCTCGTCCGCCATCCGCCAGATTCCGGAGACGAAGTCGCGCGCGTACTGGCGCTGCCAGCGGAAGGGCGGGTGGACGACGACGGCACTGGCGCCGAGCTTCTCGGCGGCGGCCCGGGCCCGCTGGAGCTTGACCCAGGGGTCCGTGGACCACACGCGCTGGGTGATCAGCAGGCAGGGGGCGTGGATCGCCAGGACGGGGATCCCGTGATAGTCGGAGAGTCTGCGCAGCGCCTCGATGTCCTGGCTGACCGGGTCGGTCCACACCATGACCTCGACCCCGTCGTAACCGAGGCGCGCGGCGATCTCGAAGGCCGTCGCCGTCGACTCCGGATAGACGGAGGCCGTCGACAGGGCGACCTTCGCATCCGGGACGCGCACCGCTGGTTCTGCCACGAGGGACAGGGTACGGGGCCACGCTGCGCACCGGGAGCCGCTTCCTGTGGCACCGCTGTGGGGTACGGCGACCGGCCGTCGGCTGACCCGCGCGTACGGGCCCGCCGGGCGGTGCGGCCGCCCTGGCCGGGTGGCGGAAGTCACGCCGGCCGCGGGCGCCCGGGGACGTGCGGGGCGGGCGGCCGGGAGCGGACCTGCGGTACCGGCGGCACGACGGGGAGCGTCGGTGACACGGCGAGGAGCGGCGGCGGCACGACGGGCGGAAGCACCTGCGGCACCGGCGGCACCACGGGCGGAAGCGCCTGAGTGTGTCCCGGAGCGCGGCTAGGGGCGTACGGGTCCGGTGGCCTCGGCGTGCGCTCCCGGGCCGGGGCGTGACCTCGGCGTCCCGCGCCCCGGCCCTCGGGTGTCACACCACCGGCATGTGGTCCAGGCTGCGCAGGATGACGCCCTCGCGCAGGGCCCAGGGGCAGATCTCCAGCGCCTCCACGCCGAACAGCTCCATGGCGCCCTCGGCGACCAGGGCGCCCGCGAGGAGCTGGCCCGCACGGGCCACGGAGACGCCGGGCAGTTCGGCGCGCTCGGCGGCGGTCATCCCGGCGAGCCGGGGCACCCAGCTCTCCAGCGACTGGCGCTTGAGCTCGCGCTGCGCGTAGGGGCCGTCGGCGGAGCGCGCGGCACCGGTGAGCCGGGCCAGCTGCTTGAACGTCTTGGAGGTGGCGACCACGTGGTCGGGGGCGCCGAACCGGGTGAACTCCCCCACCGTCCGGGCGATCTCGGTGCGCACGTGCCGGCGGAGCGCCTTCACGTCGGCCGCGTCCGGGGGGTCCCCCGGCAGCCAGCCGGCCGTCAGCCGGCCCGCGCCCAGCGGCAGCGACACCGCGGTGTCCGGTTCCTCGTCGATGCCGTACGCGATCTCCAGGGACCCGCCGCCGATGTCGAGCACGAGCAGCTTGCCGGCCGACCAGCCGAACCAGCGGCGCACGGCCAGGAAGGTCAGCCGCGCCTCCTCCTCGCCGGTGAGGACCTGGAGCTCGACGCCGGTCTCGGCGCGCACGCGCGCGAGGACCTCGTCGGCGTTGCCGGCCTCCCGCACGGCGGAGGTGGCGAACGGCAGCAGGTCCTCGACGCCCTTGTCCTCCGCGGCCTGCAGCGCCTCCTTGATGACGCCGATCAGCCGCTCCACCCCCGGCTCGGATATCGCGCCGTCCCCGTCGAGGAGCTGGGCCAGCCGCAGCTCCACCTTGTACGAGTGCGCGGGCAGCGGGCACGCGCCCGGGTGCGCGTCCACCACCAGCAGATGCACCGTGTTCGAACCCACGTCGAGGACACCGAGTCTCATGTACGGAACGCTACTGCCCGGGGGTGCGCCGCCGGGCACCGGAGCGGTGGCGGGCGCCCTACCCTGGACGGGTGCCAAAGACGAAAAAGGCGAAGGACGAGAAGACGGCAAAGGTCGCGAAGGCGACGAAGGACGCCAAATACGTGGTGCGTTCTTCGCCGGCGCAGGCGAGGGCGGGGGCGGGAGCCACGGGGTCCACGGTGCCGGCGCGACCCGCTCCGGACTCGGACGAGCAGGGGCTCGACTTCGCGCGCGCGTGGGTGGAGTTCCCTGACCCGGCGGACGAGGAGCAGGTCTTCCGCTGCGATCTGACATGGCTGACCTCCCGCTGGAACTGTGTCTTCGGCAGCGGCTGCCAAGGCATCGCGGCGGGCCGCGCGGATGACGGCTGCTGCACCTTGGGTGCCCATTTCTCGGACGAGGACGACGAACAGCGCGTCGCCGGCTATGTGGCGCGGCTCACGCCGGACATCTGGCAGCACCACGACGTGGGCACCCGGTCCGGCTGGGTCTCGGAGGACGAGGACGGCGAGCGGCAGACGCGCCCGTACAAGGGTTCGTGCATCTTCCAGAACCGGCCCGGCTTCGCCGGTGGTGTGGGCTGCTCCCTGCACATCCTGGCGCTCAAGGAGGGCCGCGAGCCCCTGGAGACCAAGCCGGACGTGTGCTGGCAGCTGCCGGTGCGGCGGACGTACGAGTGGATCGACCGGCCCGACGACACGCGCGTCCTGCAGGTCTCCATCGGCGAGTACGACCGGCGCGGCTGGGGCCCGGGCGGCCACGACCTGCACTGGTGGTGCACGTCGGCGACCTCGGCGCACGGCGCGGGCGAGCCGGTGTACGTGTCCTACCGGCCGGAGCTGATCGAGCTGATGGGCAAGGCCGGGTACGACCGGCTGGCCGAGCTGTGCGAGGAGCGGCTGCGCTCGCGGCTGCC
This sequence comes from Streptomyces sp. CRN 30, assembly GCF_034105845.1. NCBI lineage: Bacteria > Bacillati > Actinomycetota > Actinomycetes > Kitasatosporales > Streptomycetaceae > Streptomyces > Streptomyces sp. CRN 30. The sequence continues at coordinate 11,033 of NZ_JAVRHI010000559.1, forward strand.
GCTGCTGGCGCCGCATCCGGCGGATCCGGTAGGCCCTGTCGCCCCGGCGGGCCCGGTGGACCCCGCGGCGGCCGAGCCGCGCTGAGGGCCCGGGTCACTGATCGCCGGCCGGGCTCGGGGCCCCGTCGCCGGGCTGCGGGGCCGGTCCGCCGGGGTCCGCGGTGGCCGTGGCCGAGGGGGTCGGTGCCGGGTCTGGCGGGTTCGTGCCGCCGGGTGTGGGCTCG
>NZ_JAVRHI010000560.1:0-35001 GCF_034105845.1 Streptomyces sp. CRN 30
AGCAGGGCCGCGGCGCGCAGCGCGGCGCCGTCGGGCTCCCGCGGACGCCTGTGCGGCGGGAGGTCGTCGTGGCCGGTGTCGAGCACCGCCTCCACGAGGCGGCGCAGGGCGTCGAGCGGGTCGTACGGCCCCTCGGCCGCCTCCCGGCGCACCTCCGCGACGGCCGCGGTGACCGTACGGTCCGGAGCCGGGTCCGCGTTCGTATCGGCGCCCGCGTCCGCGTCCTGCGCGGAACCGGACGCCTCGGCCTCCGCCAGCGCCCCCGGCAGCCGTGCGACCGCCGCCGCCAGCTCGTCCGCCAGCCGGTCCACGGCGGTGACGAGGAGGTCCGCCTGGTGCACGGCGCCCTCCGCCGCCCGCAGGCGCAGCGCCGCCGCCTCGAGGTCGCCCCGGCCGAGGGCCTGCCGGGCCCGGTTGAGCCGGGAGGTGGCGAACACCAGCCGGTCCCTGGCCTGCTCCCCGTGGTCAGCGACCGGCAGGCTCGCGCCGGGCCCGTACTGCTCGTCGAACCCGACGAGCGCCCCCTGGGCGCCCTTCACCCGGGCGGTCACCTCGCGCAGGCGCTCCTCCGCAAGTTCCAGCGCGCCGATCGGGTCCCGCTCCAGCGCGCGCAGCTGGTCGAGCGCGGGCGCCCGCGCGTCGAGCCGGCGCCCCGCTCCCGTACACCGTTCGACGATGTCCTCCAGGGCCTGCCGGTGGTCCCTGGCGGACAGCCGGTCCGCGGCGTCGTCGAGCAGCTGCCGCAGCCGGAACGCCGCCGCCAGCTCCTCGCGCGCGGACTCCAGCGCCCGCGCGAAGGGGAGCGCCTCCTCCTCGCCGCACCCCTCGGCCACGAAGGCGAGCTCCTCGGCGCTCGTCCGTACGCTGTCGTCGGTCTCGACCAGCAGCCGCCGCCCCCGCCGGTCCACTTCGGCCGAGGGCTCGGCCGGCCCGACGGCGGCCGCGGGGGTCGTCCGTGACGTGGCGCGCCGTCTCCGCCGCACCTGCGCGTACGCGGCGGCCACGCCCGCCGTGCCCAGCGCGGTCACCGGCAGCACCAGGTCCGCGGTCACCGGTCCGTCCGCGGACCCCTCGCCGGAGGCGGCGGGGGACGCCACGGCGGACGTGCCCGCTCCGGCACGCACCTGCTCCGTACCGCCGCCCGCGTCCGCGCCGAGCGGCACCACCAGCCACAGCCAGCCCAGTGCCGCCGTCCCGCCGCACACGGCGAGCGCCACCCGCGCACGCAGGTGCCGGCCGGCGCCGGCCACTCGTCTCCGACCCAGGGACGACATCACATTCCGGAGCATAGGAACGCGCGCGCGGGCCCGCGACCGGAGCGGTCCGTGCTGCGGACGCCGCCGGCGGAGCGCTCAGCCGGCCGGGGAACGGCCCGAGGAGCGCCTGCCGATCTTGGAACCCAGCCACACCAGCGGGTCGTACTTGCGGTCCGCGGCCCGTTCCTTCAAGGGGATCAGCGCGTTGTCCGTGATCTTGATGCCCTCGGGGCAGACCTCGGTGCAGCACTTGGTGATGTTGCAGTAGCCGAGCCCGTGCTCGTCCTGCGCGGTGCGCTTGCGGTCCAGACCCGTGTCGGCCGCCGCGTCCAGGGGGTGCATGTCCAGCTCCGCCACCCGCATCAGGAAGCGGGGGCCCGCGAACGCCGGCTTGTTCTCCTCGTGGTCGCGGACGACGTGGCAGGTGTCCTGGCACAGGAAGCACTCGATGCACTTGCGGAACTCCTGCGGGCGGTCCACGTCCTCCTGCATCATCCGGTACTCACCGGGGAGCAGGTCCGCGGGCGGCACGAAGGACGGGACCCGGAGCGCCTTGTCGTAGTTGAAGCCCACGTCCGTCACCAGGTCCCGGACGACGGGGAACGCGCGCAGCGGGGTGATCGTGACCGTCTCCTCGCGGTCGAACACCGACATCCGCGTCATGCACAGCAACCGCGGACGGCCGTTGATCTCCGCGGAGCACGAACCGCACTTGCCCGCCTTGCAGTTCCAGCGGACGGCCAGGTCGGGCGCCTGGGTGGCCTGGAGACGGTGGACGATGTCCAGGACCACCTCGCCCTCGTTGACCTCGACCCGGAAGTCCTCCAGACCGCCGCCGTCCGCATCGCCCCGCCACACCCGGAAGCGGGCCTGATAACTGCTGCTCACTCGTACAGCTCCTCTTCGGTGAGGTACTTGACCAGCTCCTCCTTCTCGAAGAGGGCGAGCAGGTCGGGGCGGATGGGTTCGGTGTCCTCAGCGGTGAGGGCGATCTGGCCGCGCACCGGGTCGGTCGCCGCGAGACCGTCCGTGGGGTCGGTGAGGGAGCAGAGCAGGTTGACGCGGCGCCACTCGCGCTCCATCGACGGGTGGTCCTCGCGGGTGTGGCCGCCGCGCGACTCGGTGCGCTCCAGCGCGGCGCGCGCCACGCACTCGCTGACCAGCAGCATGTTCCGCAGGTCCAGCGCGAGGTGCCAGCCCGGGTTGAACTGGCGGTGCCCCTCCACCCCGGCCCGGCGCGCCCGCACCCGCAGCTCGGCGAGCTTCTCCAGGGCCTGGCGCATCTCGCCCTCCCGGCGGATGATCCCCACCAGGTCGTTCATGGCCTGCTGGAGCTCCTGGTGCAGGGTGTACGGGTTCTCCGGCGGGCGGCCCGGCTCCGCGCCGGCGATGTGGCCCTCGGCGGAGAAGGGGCGCAGGGCCTCCGCGGCGGCCGCGTCGATCTGTGTCGCCTCCACGGTGGGGCGCCCGGTGAGCTCCGCCGCGTACGCCGCCGCGTGCAGGCCGGCCCGCCGCCCGAAGACCAGCAGGTCGGAGAGCGAGTTGCCGCCCAGCCGGTTGGAGCCGTGCATGCCGCCCGCGACCTCACCGGCCGCGAAGAGACCGGGCACCCCGCGCGCCGCCGCCGTGTCGGAGTCGACCGCGACGCCGCCCATCACGTAGTGGCAGGTCGGCCCGACCTCCATCGCCTCCGCCGTGATGTCGACGTCGGCGAGCTCCTTGAACTGGTGGTACATGGACGGCAGCCGGCGGCGGATCACTTCGGCGGGCATCCGCGTCGACACGTCCAGGAAGACCCCGCCGTGCGGGGAGCCGCGGCCCGCCTTGACCTCGGCGTTGATGGCGCGGGCGACCTCGTCGCGGGGGAGCAGCTCGGGCGGGCGCCGGTTCCGGTCCGGGTCCTCGTACCAGCGGTCGCCCTCGTCCTCCGACTCGGCGTACTTCTCCTTGAAGACGTCGGGGACGTAGTCGAACATAAACCGCTTGCCCTCGGAGTTGCGCAGCACCCCGCCGTCCCCGCGCACCGACTCGGTGACGAGGATGCCCTTCACCGACGGCGGCCAGACCATGCCGGTCGGGTGGAACTGCACGAACTCCATGTTCAGCAGGGGTGCCCCGGCGAGCAGCGCCAGCGCGTGCCCGTCACCCGTGTACTCCCACGAGTTGGACGTCACCTTGAAGGACTTGCCGATGCCGCCGGTGGCGACCACCACGGCCGGGGCCTGCAACACGAAGAAGCGGCCGGTCTCGCGCTCGTACGCGAACACGCCCGACACCCGGCTGCCGTCCTTGAGGACGCGGGTGACCGTGCACTCCTGGAACACCTTGAGCCGGGACTCGTAGTCGCCCGTCTCGCGGTGGTCCTCCTGCTGGAGCGAGACGATCTTCTGCTGGAGGGTGCGGATCAGCTCCAGTCCGGTGCGGTCGCCGACGTGCGCGAGGCGCGGGTACTCGTGGCCGCCGAAGTTGCGCTGCGAGATCCGCCCGTCCTTCGTCCGGTCGAACAGGGCGCCCCAGGTCTCCAGTTCCCACACCCGGTCGGGGGCCTCCTGGGCGTGCAGTTCGGCCATCCGCCACTGGTTGAGGAACTTGCCGCCGCGCAGGGTGTCCCGGAAGTGCACCTGCCAGTCGTCGCCCCGGTTGACGTTGCCCATGGCGGCCGCGATGCCGCCCTCCGCCATCACCGTGTGGGCCTTGCCGAACAGCGACTTGCAGATCACGGCCGTACGGGCGCCGCGTTCGCGTGCCTCGACGGCGGCGCGCAGCCCGGCGCCACCGGCGCCCACCACGACGACGTCCCACTCCTGCCGGTCGACCACGGACATCACAGGCCCCACTCGTTGCATGTCATCGGAACACTCATCAGAAGAAGCGCGGGTCGTCGAAGACCCCGGACGCGACGAGGTAGACGTAGAGGTCGGCGAGCGCCACGCTCACCAGCGACGCCCACGCCAGCAGCATGTGCCGGGCGTTCAGCCGGCCGACGAACTGCCACATCCGGTAGCGCACGGGGTGCCGGGAGAAGTGCCTGAGCTTCCCGCCGACGATGTGCCGGCAGGAGTGGCAGGAGACCGTGTACGCCCAGATCAGCACGATGTTCACGAGGAACACGAGGGTGCCGAGGCCCATGTGGCCCCAGGCGTAGGTCTCGTCGCGGAAGGCGAGCACGGTGTCGTAGGTCAGGACGCAGGCGACCAGGAGCGCCGCGTAGAAGAAGTACCGGTGCAGGTTCTGCAGGATCAGCGGGAAGCGGGTCTCGCCGGTGTACTTCTTGTGCGGCTCGGCGACCGCGCAGGCCGGGGGCGACGCCCAGAAGCCGCGGTAGTAGGCCTTGCGGTAGTAGTAGCAGGTCAGCCGGAAGCCGAGCGGGAAGATCAGGATGAGGAGGGCGGGGGACAGGCCCCACCAGCCGCCCACGATCTCCCAGTTGGGACCCGCCCGCATGGGCGCGCAGTTCTCCGCCAGGCAGGGGGAGTAGAAGGGGGAGACGTACGGGGCGGCGTAGTAGTACTCGTTCGCGAAGGCCCGCCAGGTCGAGTACACGATGAAGGCCAGCAGCCCTGCGGCGGTGGCGGCGGGCGCCAGCCACCAGCGGTCCGTGCGCAGGTGCGGGGCGGTGATCGCGGCGCGCGTACCGGTGCGCACACCGCCGCTGTTCGTATGAGGTTCCGTACCAGTGGCCAACTTATGACTCCGGTCGGGGCGGGCGAGTGGTGTGGTGGAGCGGGTCCTCAGGGCGCGCGGCGGTCGCGGCCGCCCAGGCCCTCGTCGTCCGAGTCCGTCCACAGGGCGCTGTCGTACGGCGTGTCGGGAATGTGGACGAGATCGGGGCGCCGGGCGGGGACCAGCGTGGGAGCGGCCTCGCGGAGCAGGGCGACGCTCTCGCGCAGGTGGTCGGCGTCGGTGCGGACGCGCCGCATCTCCAGCCCGCCGCCGAACTCCTGTTCAAGGCGGCCGACGGTCCGGAACAGGTCGTCCAGGCAGCGCTGGACCGACGTCAGGTCGTCGTGAACGGACATGACTTGCCCTCACTTCCGCAGGCGCGGGTGTCCCGAGGCGGCACCGTTCATGCGCCTGCGAGTGTCGCGTGTCACACGACTCCCTGTGAAGGCGTGTGCACGGATTGATGGCTCGCGGGCCGCCGAATGCGCCGGTACGGCCGGTTTCCGCGGGTCGGAGTGCGCGGGGCGGGCGCGTGCGCCGGTGGCCCCGGAGCGTTGCGCCGCCCGGGTGACGTCAGTGCGCCCGCCGTCGTGTCTCCCGCCGCGGAAGAACCCTTTCCCCTTCAGTGGGCCCGTCCGTTCCGATCAGAACGTGATCAGAACGGGGAACCGGGGAGCCGGAGTCCTCCGCGGTGGACCCGGCGGAGCGAGGAGGCTGCTGTGATGTCCCACGACCGCGTCGGTCCGCGCGCGGTGACGCGCCCGGTGGTGTTCCTCGCCGCCGGGCTGCTCGCGCTGCCCCTGCTGACCGCGTGCGGGGAGGAGGACGAGGCCGGCAAGCCCCTCGCCGGGCCGGACACCGCCCCCGCGGCCCGGGGCCGGATCGCCGACGGGGGCACCCTGCGGTGGGCCGTCGACGCGGTCCCGGAGACCTTCAACACCTTCCAGGCGGACGCCGGCGCCGGCACGGCACGGGTCGTCCAGGCCGTCCTGCCCTCCCTGTACCGGCTGGACGCGAACGGGCGGCCGGAGCGGAACGCGGACTACCTGGAGTCCGCGAAGATCGTCGACCGCGAACCCAAGCAGGTGGTGGTCTACAAGCTGCACCAGCAGGCGGTCTGGAGCGACGGCCGGGAGATCGGCGCCGCCGACTTCGCCGCCCAGTGGCGTGCCCTGTCCGGCAAGGACTCCGCGTACTGGACGGCCCGCAACGCCGGGTACGACCGGATCGAGAAGGTCGAACGCGGCGCCAGCGACCTGGAGGTGCGGGTCACCTTCGGCAGGCCGTACGCCGACTGGAAGTCGCTGTTCTCCCCGCTGTACCCGAAGCAGGTGACCGGAACGCCGGACGCCTTCAACGACGGGGCGCGGCGGCAGCTCGGGATCACCGCCGGGCCCTTCGCGCTGCGGGGCGTCGACCGCGAGCACGGCGAGGTCACGCTCGCCCGCAGTCCGCGCTGGTGGGGACGGGCGGCCAAGCTGGAGCGGGTGGTGCTGCGCGCCGTCCCCCGCGACCAGCGGCTGAAGGCGCTCCTCGACGGCGAGCTCGACCTCGCGGAGATCGACCCCGACCAGGCCCGGCGGATCTCCCTCGCGGCCCGCGACGGCGGCCGGGCGCTGACCCAGGGGCCCGGGGCGGGACTCACCCCGGCCGGGGCGCTGCGCTCCTGGGCCGTCGCCCACGGCTCGGACGAGGAGGCCGCCGCCGAGGAGGGCACCGCCCGCGAGCAGCGCAGGACGGCCCTCGCCCGGTACGCCGCGCAGCAGTCCGCCCTGCGCGGCTTCCAGCTCCGCAGGTCCCTGGAGCCCGCCCACACCCAGCTCGCGCTCAACGGCTCCCGCGGCCCCCTCGCCGACGAACGGGTACGCCGCGCGGTGGCCCGCGCCCTGCACCGGGGAGATCTCGCGGGCCTGGTGCTGAAACCGCTCGGGCTGCCCGTCGAGCCCGTCGGCAGCCACCTCGCCCTGGCCGGCCAGGCGGCGTACGCCGACAACAGCGGCGCCCTCGGCGGCGAGGACACCAAGGAGGCGCGGGCGCTGCTCGCGGACGCCGGCTGGGTGCGGGGCGGCCCGGTCGAGGAGGAGGCCGGGGAGAAGGAGAAGGCGGAGGAGGCCGGGGCGGGTGCCGGGGGTTCCGAGGACCTGGAGGACGCCGCGGGGGCCGAGGACGAGGACGACGACGGGACGTACATCGTCGGCGAGGACGACAAGCCGGGCGTCGGCGAGGGCGGTGAACCGCGGACGGGCCGCCGCGCGGACGAGGAGGTGGCGCGGGGCCTGACCCGCAACGACAGGCAGCTCACGCGCGAGCAGGCGCAGCAGGGCGGGGCGCCGGGCGCGTACGCCCCGAAGGGCACGGCGGCGCCCGCGGGCACCCCGGACGGTCCCCTCGCCAAGGGCGGCAAGGCGCTCAGCCTGCGGTTCGTGCTGCCGTCCGGGCCCGGATCGGAGCACCTGCGGGCGGTCGGCGAGCGGATCTCCCGCATGCTGGCCCGCGTCGGCATCCGTACGCGGACCACGAAGGTGCCGGACGACAGCTACTTCAAGGACCACGTCGCGAACGGCCAGTACGACCTCGCGCTGTACTCCTGGCCCGCCTCCGCGTACCCGGCCACCGACGCCCGCCCCGTCTACGCCAAGCCGGTGCCGGCGGCCGACGGCTCCCTGAGCATCGAGCAGAACTACACCCGCATCGGTACCGACCGGATCGACCAGCTCTTCGACCAGGCCGTCACCACGCTCGACGAGGACGAGGCGGTCTCCCTGATCCGCAAGGCGGACGCCCGCATCTGGGCCGCGGCCGGCTCGATCCCCCTCTACCAGCGCCCGCAGCTGACGGCCGCCCGCGCCGGCCTCGCCAACGCCGGCGCCTTCGGGCTCCGCACGCCGGTCTACGAGGACATGGGTTTCCTCAGGAAGGCCCCGGCCCGGGCGCCGGACCCGGCTGCGGCCCGCACCCGGTAACCGGGCGCCGACCCGGCCCGGGGGCCCCGCGGACCGCCCCGCGGCGGCCCGGCGAGCCCCCGCCCCGGCGGCCACGTACCATGGGGTGAGGCCGTGGCGTGTCCAGCCCGGCAAGGGCCCGCGGGACGCAGAAGTCCGCGAGGCATTCCTCAAGCTCCGGGAGATACGCCGCACCATGGCTGCGTCCACAACGCGTCACGACATTCGCAATGTCGCCATCGTCGCCCACGTCGACCACGGCAAGACGACCATCGTCGACGGCATGCTGAAGCAGGCCGGTGCCTTCGCCGCCCACCAGCTCGACTCCGTCGACGACCGCATGATGGACTCCAACGACCTGGAGCGTGAGAAGGGCATCACGATCCTCGCCAAGAACACGGCGGTGAAGTACCACCCCAAGGACGGCGGGGAGCCCATCACGATCAACATCATCGACACCCCCGGCCACGCCGACTTCGGTGGCGAGGTCGAGCGCGGTCTGTCGATGGTCGACGGGGTCGTCCTCCTCGTCGACGCCTCCGAGGGTCCGCTGCCGCAGACCCGCTTCGTCCTGCGCAAGGCGCTGCAGCAGCGGCTGCCCGTCATCCTGTGCATCAACAAGACGGACCGTCCGGACTCGCGCATCGACGAGGTCGTGAACGAGGCCTACGACCTCTTCCTCGACCTGGACGCCGACGAGGACCAGATCGAGTTCCCGATCGTCTACGCCTGCGGCCGTGACGGCATCGCGTCCCTCACCAAGCCGGCCGACGGCACGGTCCCGACCGACTCCGACAGCCTGGAGCCGTTCTTCTCCACGATCCTGGAGCACATCCCGGCGCCCACCTACGAGGAGGACGCCCCGCTCCAGGCCCACGTGACCAACCTGGACGCCGACAACTTCCTCGGCCGCATCGCGCTGCTCCGCGTGCAGCAGGGCGAGCTGAAGAAGGGCCAGACGGTCGCGTGGATGAAGCGCGACGGGTCGGTCAGCAACGTCCGCATCACCGAGCTGCTGATGACCGAGGCGCTCACCCGCAAGCCCGCCGAGAAGGCCGGCCCCGGTGACATCTGTGCCGTCGCCGGCATCCCCGACATCATGATCGGCGAGACCCTGGCCGACCCGGAGAACCCGGTCGCGCTGCCGCTGATCACGGTCGACGAGCCCGCGATCTCCATGACCATCGGCACCAACACCTCGCCGCTGGTCGGCCGCGGCGGCACCGGCAAGGGCGCCGACGCCAAGGCGGCGGTCAAGGACCGCAAGGTCACCGCCCGCCAGGTCAAGGACCGCCTGGACCGCGAGCTGATCGGTAACGTCTCGCTGCGCGTGCTGGAGACCGAGCGTCCGGACGCCTGGGAGGTGCAGGGCCGCGGTGAGCTGGCGCTGGCCATCCTGGTCGAGCAGATGCGCCGGGAGGGCTTCGAGCTCACCATCGGCAAGCCGCAGGTCGTCACCCAGGAGATCGACGGCAAGCTGCACGAGCCGGTCGAGCGCATGACGATCGACGTGCCCGAGGAGCACATGGGCGCCGTCACGCAGCTCATGGGCGTCCGCAAAGGCCGCATGGACAACATGTCCAACCACGGCTCCGGCTGGGTCCGCATGGAGTTCGTGGTGCCGTCCCGCGGCCTCATCGGCTTCCGTACCGAGTTCCTGACCCAGACCCGCGGCACGGGCATCGCCCACTCCATCCACGAGGGCCACGAGCCCTGGTTCGGCACGCTCCAGACCCGTAACAACGGTTCCCTGGTCGCCGACCGCTCCGGCGCCGTCACCGCCTTCGCGATGACCAACCTCCAGGAGCGCGGCGTGCTGTTCACCGAGCCCGGCACCGAGGTGTACGAGGGCATGATCGTCGGCGAGAACTCGCGCTCCGACGACATGGACGTGAACATCACCAAGGAGAAGAAGCTCACCAACATGCGGTCGTCCTCGGCCGACTCCTTCGAGGCGATCGTCCCGCCGCGCAAGCTCTCCCTGGAGCAGTCCCTGGAGTTCTGCCGCGACGACGAGTGCGTCGAGGTGACCCCGGAGGCCGTGCGCATCCGCAAGGTGAACCTGGACGCCCGTGAGCGCGCCCGCGCCGCGAGCCGCGCCAAGCACGGCTGACGCGACCCTTCCGAGGGCGCCGGGCACGCCACTCCAGGCGTGCCCGGCACTGTTTCGCCGTGCAGGTCGGCGTCCGGACGTTGTCAGTGCCGGCTGGCAGGATCATCGGCATGACACCGCCGGTCGACCTGACCGCGCCGTCGGCCGGAAGGGGCCGGAGGTAGGGAAAACCCTGCACTTGGCGGGAGCGGACCGCCAGGGGTGTTGTCTCGCACTAGCCTGCTGCGGACATGGCTCGCTCTTCGAGGCGTGTGGCGTGTGGCTGGTTCTGTGCGCCCTTTGTGCCGACGCCGGCGTACAGCGTCCTGTCGTCGTCGGCCGGCGCTGCCGCAGCAGCTTCCCGTTCCGCAAGCTGACCAGGCGCTCGGTCGTCACTGTGTGAATTGCTCCGTGCACGGCATCGTGTCTCTTGTACATTCTTTTTCTTTTCACCTGTCCGCTATTCGGACAGGTACCCCCGGTAGATGTGTAACAAGTCCGTTTCGCAGGGATCTTTCACGAAGCCCTTTGTCCGGATTTTGAGCAATGTAGGCGGCGGCTGTGATCGAACCGAGACCTCAAGAATGTGGTTCGGCCATGGCGCATGGCAGATAGTTAGGCGCGTAGAGCTCGGGTCAATGGGTCACGCGCGGTGGGGAGCGCCGACTCACGAGCGCACTCGGGGTACGGGGAGCGATCGCCGTCATGCGTGTCGGTTGTCACTCGGTCTGCCCTTATTGCAGTGATCAGTGGACTCATGAGGAGGAACCCATGCGCGGTGCCAAGAGCGCCAAGTGGGTCGCGGGCGCGATAGTCGTCGCCCTGGCCGCTACCGCCTGCGGGGGCGGCGGTGACGACAGCGGTGCGAAGAAGACCGCGGGTCAGCCGGACGGTTATGTCTCGATCGACGTCGGTGAGCCGCAGAAGCCGCTGATCCCGGCAGACACCAACGAGTCGCTCGGCGCTTACGTCATCAAGGCGCTGTTCACGGGCCCGGTCTCGTACGACACCGAGGGCAACCTCGAGATGGCGAACGCCGAGTCCGTGGAGACCGAGGACTCCAAGACGTGGACCATCAAGCTCAAGGAGGGCTGGAAGTTCCACGACGGCACCCCGGTCACCGCGCAGACCTACGTGGACTCGTGGAACTGGTACGCCAACATCAAGAACAACCAGCAGAACAGCTTCTGGTTCGCGGACATCGCGGGTTACGAGGACGTGCACCCGGACTCGGGTGAGCCCAAGGGCGACACGATGTCCGGTCTGAAGGTCGTCGACGAGACCACCTTCACCGTCGAGCTCTCCGCCCCGGTCCCGTACTGGGAGTACAAGCTGGGCTACTCCACGTTCGCCCCGCTGCCGGAGGCGTTCTACGACGACCCGAAGGCGTTCGGCCAGAAGCCGGTCGGCAACGGCCCGTACAAGTTCGAGAAGTGGGACCACAAGAAGCTCATCCAGGTCGCCGCCAACGACGACTACCAGGGTGAGAACAAGGCCCAGAACAAGGGCATCCTCTTCAAGAACTACACCACCGTCGAGGCGGCGTACCAGGACCTGATGTCCGGCAACCTGGACATGATCCGCCAGGTCGGTCCGAAGGACCTGCCCAAGTACAAGCAGGACCTCGGCGACCGCGCGATCGACGCGCCGTACGCGGCCATCCAGGGCATCACGCCGGTCTTCTACAGCAAGCAGTGGAAGGACATCGACCCCAAGGTCCTGCAGGGCCTGTCGATGGCCATCGACCGCGAGACGATCACCAAGACGGTCCTCAACGGCACCCGTACCCCGGCGAAGAGCTTCACCCCGCCGCAGGTCAACGGTAACCAGGACCTGGACACGGACGTCTTCACGTACGACCCGGCGAAGGCCAAGCAGCTCATCAAGCAGGGCGGCGGCGTTCCGGAGAACAAGATCACCATCCAGTTCAACGCCGACGGCGGCCACAAGGAGTGGGTGACCGCGGTCTGCGAGTCGATCCGCAACGCCACCGGTGTGGAGTGCGTCGGTGACGCGAAGCCGGACTTCCAGACGGACCTCGAGGCCCGCGACAACGACCAGGTGAAGTCGTTCTACCGGGGCGGCTGGGTCGCCGACTACCCGCTGAACGTCAACTTCCTGCGTGAGCTGTACTGGTCGAAGGCCGAGGCGAACAACGGCCGCTTCTCCAACGCGGAGATCGACAAGCTGTTCCAGCAGGGCGACAACGCGGCCACCCTGGAGGAGTCCATCAAGGCGTACCAGGAGGCCGAGAAGGTCGTCCTGGAGCAGATGCCGTCCATCCCGCTGTGGTACTACCGGATCAACGGCGGCCACTCGGAGGCAGTCGACAACGTGAACGTCGACTTCCACGGCGACTTCGTCCTCGACGAGGTCACCGTCAAGTAACCAGGTCCTCGGGACCTACCCACTCGACCGCCTACCCGCCGGCGCGGACATCCGCGTCGGCGGGGGCACGTCCGGGACAGCCGTCCACCGCGTCAGGGGGAGGCTGTCCCGGGGCAGTATTCCCCACGCACGGAGGCAATCATGGGGCGTTATGTCGCACGGCGACTGCTCCAAATGATCCCGGTATTCCTCGGATCAACCTTCCTGATCTTCTGCATGATGTACGCCCTTCCCGGTGATCCAGTTCGGGCGCTCTACGGAGAACAGGCAATCGACCAGGCGCAGATCGCCGAGATCAAGCGTTCGCTCGGTCTCGACAAGCCATTCATGCTCCAGTACTGGGACTACCTCACGGGTCTGTTCCAGGGAGATTTCGGCACCCAGATCGCCAGTCAGCAGCCCGTCGCCGACGTGATCGCGGACGCCTTCCCGATCACCGCCCGGCTGACGATCTTCGCTTTCCTCTTCACCGTGGTCGTCGGACTCACCCTCGGCACCATCGCCGGGCTGCGCCCCGACACCCTGGTGGACAAGTCGCTGCTCGCTCTGACGCTGCTGCTGATCTCCGTCCCCTCCTTCGTGCTGGGTTACACCTTCCAGTACTTCTTCGCCTTCCAGCTAGGCTGGGTCGACCCCAACGTGAACGATTCGGAAAATTACGGTCAGCTCCTGCTGCCTGCCATCGTTCTCGGCTCGCTGTCCCTCGCGTACGTCGCCCGCCTCACGCGCACGTCCATCGCGGAGAACCTGCGCGCCGACTACGTCCGCACCGCGATCGCCAAGGGTCTGCCGCGCCGCCGCATCATCGGCGTCCACCTGATGCGCAACTCCCTGATCCCCGTCGTCACCTTCCTCGGCGCCGACCTCGGCGCCCTGATGGGCGGCGCCGTCGTCACCGAGGGCATCTTCAACGTCCGCGGCGTCGGCTACACGGTGTACGAGGCACTGACCCGCCGCGAGGGCTCGACCGTGGTGGGCATCGTGACGCTCATCGTGATCATCTACCTCGTCTGCAGCCTGCTCGTCGACCTGCTCTACGCGGTCCTGGACCCGAGGATCCGGTATGCCTGAGGCTCTTGACACCTCCGCCAAGAAACTGCCCGCAGGGGAGCCGGCCACCGTGCCGGTGCCCGTGGACGTCACGGCGGAGAAGACGCGCAGCCTCTGGTCGGACGCCTGGCACGACCTGCGCCGCAGCCCGATGTTCGTCATCTCGGCGGTGCTGATCCTGCTCCTGCTCGTCATGGCGGCCTTCCCCGGCCTCTTCACGGGCGCCTCGCCGCGCGACGCCGACCTGAGCAACCACTACCTCGGCGAGCCGAACTGGTCGCACATCTTCCGGGCGGACTGGTTCGGCTACGACGGCCAGGGCCGCTCCATCTGGGCCCGCATGGTCTACGGCGCCCGCGCCTCGATCATCGTCAGCGTCGGCGTGACCGCGCTGGTCACCCTCCTCGGCACCCTGATCGGTGTGCTCGCGGGCTACTTCGGCGGCTGGCTGGACGCGATCCTGTTCCGCCTCACCGACGTGTTCTCCGGCATCCCGTTCATGCTGGGCGCCATGGTGGTCCTCACCACCTTCGCCGAGCGGACCGTCTGGGTCGTCGTCCTGGCGCTGGCCTTCCTCGGCTGGACCACGATCGCCCGTGTCGCCCGTGGCTCGGTGATCACCATCAAGCAGGCGGACTACGTCACGGCGGCCAAGGCGCTCGGCGCCTCGACCAGCCGCATCCTGTTCCGGCACATCCTGCCGAACGCCATCGCCCCGGTGATCGTCGTCGCGACCATCGCGCTCGGCGGCTACATCGCGGCCGAGGCCACGCTGTCCTACCTCGGGATCGGTCTCGCCGAGCCGACCGTATCCTGGGGGATCGACGTCTCCGCCGGAAAGGACCAGCTGCGCAACGCGCCGCACGTCCTGATGATGCCCTCGGTCATGGTCTCCATCACGGTGCTGGCGTTCCTCATGTTCGGCGAAGCGGTGCGCAACGCCCTCGACCCGAAGCTGCGCTAGGAGGGCGTACCTTGACCATCATCGACAACACTTCGGCCGTCCCGGCGCCCGGGGCGGACGGAGACAACTCCGCCCCGCTGCTGGAAGTCCGCGACCTGCACGTCGAGTTCCACACCCGCGACGGCGTCGCCCGGGCGGTCAACGGTGTCAACTACACCGTCGACGCCGGTGAGACGCTGGCCGTCCTCGGTGAGTCCGGCTCCGGCAAGTCCGTGACCGCCCAGGCGATCATGGGCATCCTCGACATGCCGCCCGGGAGGATCCCGCAGGGCGAGATCCTCTTCCGCGGCGAGGACATGCTGCGGATGTCCGCCGAGGAGCGGCGGCAGATCCGCGGGTCGCGGATCGCCATGATCTTCCAGGACGCGCTCTCCTCGCTGAACCCGGTGCTCACCGTCGGCTACCAGCTCGGCGAGATGTTCCGTGTGCACCAGGGCCTCTCCAAGAAGGAGGCCAAGGCCAAGGCCATCGAGCTGATGGACCGGGTCAAGATCCCGGCCGCCGCCGCGCGGGTGAGCGACTACCCGCACCAGTTCTCCGGCGGTATGCGTCAGCGCATCATGATCGCCATGGCGCTGGCCCTGGAGCCGGACCTGATCATCGCGGACGAGCCGACCACGGCCCTGGACGTGACGGTGCAGGCCCAGGTCATGGACCTGCTCGCGGAACTGCAGCGCGAGTACCACATGGGCCTGATCCTCATCACCCACGACCTCGGTGTCGTCGCCGACGTCGCGGACAAGATCGCCGTCATGTACGCGGGCCGGATCGTGGAGACCGCCCCCGTGCACGAGCTGTACAAGCGGCCCGCGCACCCCTACACCCGGGGACTGCTGGACTCGATCCCGCGTCTGGACCAGAAGGGCCAGGAGCTCTACGCGATCAAGGGCCTGCCGCCCAACCTGCTGAAGGTACCGACGGGCTGCGCCTTCAACCCGCGTTGTCCCAAGGCGCAGGACATCTGCCGCACGGATGCCCCGCCGCTGTTCGACGTGACCGAGCGGGACGGCGGCGCACTGCCCGGCCGCAGGAGCGCGTGCCACTTCTGGAAGGAGCAGATCCATGGCTGAGCTCGGCAAGAAGGACGCCGCCGTGGAGAAGGCCGACGCGACCCCGAACACGACCGAGGTCGATGTCGTCGACGCGGCCACCGAGGACGCGGCCGTCGCGGCGATCGAGAAGCCGGCGGAGCGGGGCGAACCCATCCTGCAGGTGCGCAACCTGGTCAAGCACTTCCCGCTGACCCAGGGCATCCTCTTCAGGAAGCAGATCGGCGCGGTCAAGGCCGTCGACGGGGTCTCCTTCGACCTGTACCAGGGCGAGACGCTGGGCATCGTGGGCGAGTCCGGCTGCGGCAAGTCCACCGTCGCCAAGCTGCTGATGACGCTGGAGCGGGCCACCGCGGGCGAGGTCTTCTACAAGGGCCAGGACATCACCAAGCTGTCCGGGCGCGCGCTGAAGGCGGTCCGCCGGAACATCCAGATGGTGTTCCAGGACCCGTACACCTCGCTGAACCCCCGTATGACGGTGGGTGACATCATCGGCGAGCCCTTCGACATCCACCCCGAGGCGGCGCCCAAGGGTGACCGGCGCCGCAAGGTGCAGGAGCTGCTGGACGTCGTCGGCCTGAACCCGGAGTACATCAACCGGTACCCGCACCAGTTCTCCGGCGGTCAGCGCCAGCGCATCGGCATCGCCCGCGGCCTCGCGCTCAACCCGGAGATCATCGTCTGCGACGAGCCGGTGTCCGCGCTCGACGTGTCGGTGCAGGCCCAGGTCGTCAACCTGATGGGGAAGCTCCAGGACGAGTTCAACCTCTCCTACCTCTTCATCGCGCACGACCTGTCGATCGTGCGGCACATCTCCGACCGCGTCGGCGTGATGTACCTGGGCAAGATCGCCGAGATCGGCACCGACTCGGAGATCTACGACCACCCCACGCACCCGTACACGCAGGCGCTGCTGTCCGCGGTCCCGGTGCCCGACCCGGAGGCCCGGGAGGGGCGCGAGCGGATCATCCTCACCGGTGACGTCCCGTCCCCGGCCAACCCGCCGTCCGGCTGCCGCTTCCGCACCCGCTGCTGGAAGGCCACGGACAAGTGCGCCGAGGAGGTGCCGCTGCTGGCGGTCCCCGAGCGCTTCAAGGGCTCGGGTTCCCTGGCGGCCCACGAGTCGGCGTGCCACTTCGCCGAGGAGAAGGACGTCGTCCACGCGGCGTGACAGCACGGCGGTACGCTGCCGGAAACGCCGGTCCCCGGCACCTGCTCCAGGTGCCGGGGACCGGCGTTTCTCCTGTACGTGTGGCGCCGCGCGGCGGCTCCGGGCGGGCCCGTCGAGCGCCTTCAGAGGTGCGGCAGGAGGGGAACGCCCGTCCAGCGCAGCTCGGCGGGCAGATGCCGCATGTCGTTGAGGAGGAGGACCATGACCGGTCGGCCGGGCGCGTACCGGATGACCGTGAGCGCGGCGTTGCAGTGGTCGAGACCCAGCCAGCGCCACCGCGGTGCGTGCATGGCGTCCCGGACGAGCCAGGCGACCAGGAAGTTGTGGGTGACGACCAGTTCGTGACGGTCCTCCTCGCCGTCCACGGGCCCGGTGAACATGTCCAGCGCACGGTGGGCCAGCACCTCACCGTGCTCGCGTTCCTCGTCGGTGGTGTCGGCGAGGAAGCGGAGGAAGGAGTCCGCCGACTCGGCCGGCAGCTCGTCCCTCGACGGCACGTGGGGAACGTAGTCACCCGCGACTTCCGAGACGCGCAGGGGAACGCCCGGCGGCAGCTGGTCGCCGATCAGGCGTGCGGTCTCCTCCGCTCGCGGCAGCGGACCGTGGTGGACGGCGGTGAGGGGGACGTCCGCGAGGCGTCGGCCCAGCAGCGTGGCCTGCCGGCGGCCGCCCTCGGTCAGGCCGCTCTCGTCCGGCAACGCCTCGCCGTGCCGGACGAGGTACAGGTAACGAGTGGCTGAGCCGGTCATCTCTCTCCTCACGCCCATCGACGATCTCGTGCTCCGATGGACGCTCCCGCCCTCACCGCCGGTTCTCGCCGGGCGGGAAAGCACGCCCGCGCACGGGATGGCGCGGTGCTGACGGGTGCGCACCCGTCCCTTTACGGCGGAGGTGTCAGGACGCCGTCACCCCCGCCCGCGCCCAGTGACACGCGACCTGTGCCGCGCCGCTCCCGTCCAGGACCCCCGGATCCTCCGTGCGGCACTTCTCCGCCACTCCCGCCCGCTCGGCCTCGCCCCCGGCCAGGACCTGGCAGCGGGCCCGGAAACGGCAGCCCGAGGGGATGCGGGACGGGTCCGGGGGCTCACCGGCCAGCACCACGGGCTCGCCCGGCGCGTCCGGCAGCACCGACAGCAGGGCCCGGGTGTACGGGTGCCGGGGCGCCGTGAGGACCCGCTCGACCTCGCCGGTCTCCACGATCCGGCCCAGGTACATCACCGCGACCCGGTCGGCGATGTTCCACGCGAGGCCCAGGTCGTGGGTGACCACCAGAGCGGCCAGGCCCAGTTCGTCGCGCAGGCGCAGCAGCAGGGCCAGGATCTCGCCGCGCACGGAGGCGTCCAGCGAGGCCACCGGCTCGTCGGCGACGAGCAGTTCGGGCTCCAGGACGAGGGCGCCCGCGATCACCACGCGCTGGCGCTGGCCGCCGGACAGCTCGTGCGGGTAGCGCAGGAAGAACCGCTCGGGAGGCCGCAGCCCCGCCCGTGACAGGGCCCCGGCGACCGCCGCCCGCTCGTCCCCGCCGTACCCGTGGATGCGCAGCCCCTCGGCCACCGCGTCGTACACGGTGTGCCGCGGGTTCAGCGACCCGCTCGGGTCCTGGAGGACCAGTTGGGCCCGTCTGCGGTACGCCTTCAGGGCCCGCGCGGAGTACTCCAGCGGCTTCCCGGCGAAGGCGACGTGACCGGAGGCCGGCTCCACCAGCCCGAGCAGCGCGCGGGCCAGCGTCGTCTTGCCGCAGCCGGACTCGCCGACCAGCGCCACGATCTCGCCGGGCCGGACGTCCAGCTCGACGCCGTCCACGGCCCGTACCGGCGCGCCGCCGTGCCGCCCGGGGAAGGTGACGTGCAGCCCTTGGGCACTGAGCAGGGGCGGTGGTGTGGTCATCGGGCACTCCTCGCGTCCGTACTCTCCCCGGCCGCCACGTGCACGCACGCGGCCCGCCGTCCCGGTGCCGCCTCCCGCAACCCGATGTCCACCGTGTCGCAGCCGGCCACGGCCACCGGGCAGCGCGGGTGGAAGGCGCAGCCCGAGGGCACCGCGGCCGGGTCGGGCGGGTCGCCGGCCAGGCCGCGCGGGGCGAACCGGGAGGCCGGGTCGCCGATGCGCGGGAACGCGGCGGACAGGGCCGCCGCGTAGGGGTGCCGGGCCTCCTCGTGGACCGCGCGGGCGGGGCCCTCCTCGACCACCCGGCCCGCGTACATCACCGCGAGCCGGTCGCAGAGGTCGGCCAGCACCGACAGGTCGTGGCTGATCATCATCAGGCCGACGTCCTGCTCGTCGACGAGCTGTTCGATCAGCCGCAGGATCTGCGCCTGGATCATCACGTCCAGGGCCGTGGTCGGCTCGTCGGCGACGATCAGCCGTGGGTCGCAGGCGAGCGCCATGGCGATCATGACGCGCTGCCGCTGCCCGCCGGACAGCTCGTGCGGGTACGCCGCCGCGCGCGCCGCCGGAAGCCCCACGTGCTCCAGCAGCTCACCGGTCCGTCTGCGCGCCCCGGCGGCCGTCTCCCGGCGGTGCAGCAGGATCGGCTCGGCGATCTGGTCGCCCACGCGGTGCACGGGGTTGAGGGAGTGCATCGCGCCCTGGAAGACGATGGAGGCACCGGCCCAGCGGACCGCCCGCACCCGCCCCCACCGCATCGTCAGCACGTCCTCGCCGTCCAGCAGGATCTCCCCGGTCACCTTGGTCCCCGCCGGCAGCAGCCGCAGCAGCGCGAGCGCCAGCGTGGACTTGCCGCAGCCCGACTCGCCCGCGACGCCGAGCTTCTGCCCCGCCTCCAGCCGCAGGTCCACGCCCCGCACCGCGGCCGCGCCACCGGGATAGGTCACCGTCAGGTCCCGTACGTCCAGCAGGGTCACCGGGCCACCCCCAGCCTGGGATTGAGCACGGACTCCACCGCGCGTCCGCACAGGGTGAACGCCAGCGCGACCCCGGCGACGGCGACGCCCGGTGGCACCAGGTACCACCAGAGACCGGAGCTGACCGCGCCCGCCTCGCGCGCGTCCTGGAGCATGCCGCCCCAGGACACCACCGTCGGGTCGCCGACGCCGAGGAAGGCCAGCGTGGCCTCGGCGAGGATCGAGGAGGAGACCATCAGGGTGGTCTGCGCCAGTACCAGGGGCATCACGTTGGGCAGCACGTGCCGGCTCATGATGTGCCCGTGGCCGCCGCCGAGCGCCTTGGCGCGCTCGATGTACGGCCGTGACTCCACGGCGAGGGTCTGGGCCCGCACCAGCCGGGCCGTGGTCGGCCAGGTCGTGACGCCGATCGCCAGGATCACCGTGCCGAGCGAGCGCGGCAGGACGGCGGCGAGCGCGACGGCGAGCACCAGCGTCGGCATCACCAGGAACCAGTCCGTGACCCGCATGACCACCGTCGCGTACGCGCCCTTGTAGTGCCCCGCGGTGATCCCGGCCAGCGCGCCGATCACCACCGAGAGCACCGCAGCCAGCAGCCCCACCAGCAGCGAGACCCGCGAGCCCCACACCAGCAGCCCCAGCAGGTCACGGCCGTACCGGTCGGTGCCCAGCCAGAACTCCGCGCTCGGGCCCTCCATGGGTCGGCCCGGCGCGTCGGTCACGTTCGAGACGTCGGAGCCGACGGTGAGGGGTGCGGTCAGCGCGACGAGCGCGAACAGGGTGAGCGCGGCCAGCCCCACCAGACCCGCGCGGTGGGTGCGGTACTGCCGCCAGAACCGCGCCGCGGCCCGGCGGCGGCGCTGCCGGGCGAGCGCCGCCGGTGACGACGGGGGAGCGGCTTCGGTCGTCATCGGCCCACCCGGGGGTCGAGCAGCGGGTAGACCAGGTCGGCCAGCGTGTTCATGATGATCACCGCCGAGGCGAAGAAGAGGAACAGCCCCTGCACCAGGGGCAGGTCCGGCACGCTGAGGGCCTGGTAGAACAGGCCGCCCAGGCCCGGCCAGGAGAACACGGTCTCGACGAGGATGACGCCCGCCACCGTCCGGCCGAGGTTGACGAAGATCAGCGTCATGGTCGGCAGCATGGCGTTCGGGACGGCGTGCCGGCGCCGTACCAGGTCGTCCCGCAGGCCCTTGGCGCGCGCGGTCGTCAGGTAGTCGCTGCCCGTCTCGTCCAGCAGCGCCGAGCGGGTCACCAGCAGCGTCTGCCCGTACTCGACGGCGACCAGGGTGACCACCGGCAGGACGAGGTGGTGGGCGACGTCGAGGACGTGGGCGAAGCCCGTCTCGCCGCCCGACTCCATGCCGCCGGTGGGGAAGAGCCCGGGGACCGGACCCACACCGACGGAGAACACGATGATCAGCAGCAGCCCCAGCCAGAACGACGGGACGGAGTACAGGGTGAGCGCCAGGCCGGTGTTCAGCCGGTCGCCGAGCCTGCCGTGGCGCCAGGCGGAGCGGGTGCCGAGGACGATGCCGAGCGCCGTGTAGAGGACGAAGGCGGTACCGGTGAGCAGCAGCGTGTTCGGCAGCGCTTCGGCGATCCGGTCGATGACCGGGGCCCGGAACTGGTACGAGGTGCCGAGGTCCCCGGTGAGCGCCTTGCCGCAGTAGTCCGTGAACTGCTGCCACAGCGGCAGGTCGAGTCCGAACTCGCGACGGTAGGCGGCCAGTTGCTCGGCCGACACCGGCCGCCCGCCCGTCATCGTCTTCACCGGGTCGCCGGGGATCAGCCGGAAGAGGAAGAAGCCGGTGACGAGGACGGCGAACAGGGAGACGGCGGCGCCGCCCACCTTGCCGGCGCCGTAGCGCAGGTAGGCGGTCCGGCCGCGGGCGCGGGGCGCGCGGGCCGGGGGAGCGGCGGCCGGACCGGCACTCCCGCCGGGCGGAGTGATTGCCGCGTCAGTGGTCATGGTGCGGCCGCCCGTCGCCGCTCGTGACGTGGACGGTTCGGCACGGACGGCCGGGACACTGCTGGTCTGTTCATCGGCTACTCGCGGTCCTCTGCGGTGGCGCGGCGGCGCATGGTCAGGAAACCGGCGACGCCCGCGAGGACCACGACACCCACGACGACACCGGTGACGACGCCCGCCGAGCCGGGACTGTCGGAGGAGTCACCGGCGGCCGCCGGGACGGCCGACCACCAGCTCCAGTAGCCGTCCTGCCCGTAGATGTTGCCCGCGTCCTCGGGCATCGTCGTGATCGACGCGATCCGGTCGGTGCGGTAGGCCTCCACGGCGTTCGGGTAGGCCATGACGTTCATGTACCCCAGGTCGTACAGGCGCGACACCGCCTGCTTGACAAGGGCGGCCCGCTTGGCCGGGTCGTACTCGGCGAGCTGGCGGGCGTACAGGTCGTCGTACCGCTTGTCGCAGATGAAGTTGTCGGTGGCGCCGATGTCGTTCGGCGTGGCGGGCCGGGCGGCGCAGGTGTGTATCGACAGCACGAAGTCCGGGTCGGGGTTGACGGACCAGCCGTCGAAGGCGAGGTCGTAGTCGCCCGCCAGCCATGGATCGGACACGTTGTCCAGGCAGTCGAGCCGCATGCCGATGCCGAGCTCGCCCCACCACTCCTCCAGGTACTGGCCGAGCGCCTTCTCCTCGGGCCGGTCGGCGTGGCACAGGAGGCGGTAGGTGATCGGCTTCCCGTCCTCGCCGACCCGCCTCCCCTCGCCGTTCTTCCGGTAGCCGGCCTCGTCGAGCAGCCGGTTCGCCTCCGCCGGGTCGTGGGTGAGCTCCTGGTCCGGTGACGGCTTCCAGTAGTACGTGGAGAAGCGCGGCGGGATGTATCCCTCGCCCTCGACCGCATGGCCCTGGTAGACCCGGTCGACGAGGGTCTTCCGATCGATCCCCAGGAACAGTGCCTGCCGCACCCGCTGGTCGAGCAGCGACTCGTGCCCGTCACCGAAGCGCTCGCCGTTCCTCGCCCGGGCGCCCGGGTTGACGGCGAGGGCGAGGAAGCGGCGGCCGGGCGCGTCGTTGACCTTGACGTCCTCCTGGCCCTGGAGCGCTTCCGCCTGGGCGGGCGTCAGGTTGCCGACGAAGTCCACCTCGCCCTTCTGCAGGGCCGCGACGGCCGCGTCCCCGTCCTTGTAGTACTTGAAGACCAGTTCGTCGAAGTTCGGGGCCCCGCGCCAGAACTTGTCGTTGGCCTCCAGCCGCACATAGCTGTCGGGCTTGTAGTCGGTGAGGACGAAGGGTCCGTTGCCGACGACGGGGAAGTCCTTGTCGTTGTTGAACTTCGAGAAGTCGCCGACCTTCTCCCAGACGTGCTTGGGCACGATCGGCACGTCCAGGGCGGTCATCGTGGCCTGCGGCTTCTCCAGCTCGATGACGAGCTCGGTGGGGCTCGGGGCGGTCACCCTACGGAAGTTGCCGACGTAGCTGCCGAGCGCGGTGGCCGCCTTCTCGTCCGACATCATCTTGCCGAACGTCCAGGCCACGTCCTCGGCGGTGACCTTGCGGCCGTCCGACCAGGTGGCGTCGGAGCGGATCGTGTAGGTCCAGGTGAGCTTGTCGGCGGACGGCGTCCACTCGGTGGCCAGTCCCGGGACCGCACGGGCGTCCTTCGCGTCGTAGGCGGTCAGGTACTCGTACATCAGCCGGTGGATGCTCGTGCTGACCAGGCGGGTCGCCAGGAAGGGGCTCAGCGAGTCGACGCTCTGCGCGACCGCGACCGTGAGCACCTTCTTCCCGTCGTCCGCCCGGGCCTGCGCGGGCGCCGGGTCGAGCGGGGTCGCGAGGGCGGCGGTGAGGGCCAGGGCGGCGACGCCGGCGGCGATGAGCCGCGGCGCCCCGGGCCGTGGGACCCGCGGGCGGAAGCGGCCTCTGCCGTGCTGTTCCCGGTTCCTCATAGGTCGACACCTCGCGTCGTCACTCGCACACATGTGGCTGGTTGTGGTACTGGTCGGCGCTGTTCCGGACAGGGACGTCACCTGGGCTGCTGAGTGTCTACCAGCGTCTCTTCGCGCGCGTCAACGGCGCACCACATCCCATCTGGCCTGGCAAAACAACGGGGTTGGGGGTACGGCCTGATCAGCGGTCCAGACCGGTGAAGCGTTCCTGGCGGGGGACTGACGGCGGCCGGGAGGCGGCCGGTTGCGAGGTGCCGCCGTCGGCGGGCCCGCCCCCGTGGGTGCCGCTCATCGGGAGCTCAGGCCCCGGACGGCGGGCGGAAGCCCTCGGACGGGTGAGGTGAATGTGTACTTTGTCCGCTATCCAGGGAGAGTGGCCGGTGACGGACCAGCGTTCCGGCGCTGGCGCACAGCGCACTCACGAGGAGGCACCCCATGCGTGGACCCACGCACGCCCCATGGGCCGTGTGCGCGGCGGCGGTGGCGCTCATGGTGGCGGGAGCGACGGGCTGTGGGGGCGGCGGCGGGCCCGACGGCGCCGTGCTCAGCTCCTCCTGGGGCGACCCGCAGAACCCGCTGGAGCCCGCCAACACCAACGAGGTGCAGGGCGGCAAGGTCCTCTCCATGATCTTCCGGGGGCTCAAGCAGTACGACCCCGAGACGGGCAAGGCCGAGGACGTGCTCGCGGAGAAGATCGAGACCTCCGACTCACGGACCTTCCGCGTCACCGTCCGGGACGGCTGGAGCTTCAGCAACGGCGAGGAGGTCACCGCCCGGTCCTTCGTGGACGCCTGGAACTATGGCGCGAGCCTGAGGAACAACCAGAAGAACGCCTACTTCTTCGAGTACATCGAGGGCTACGACAAGACCCACCCGGCGGAGGGCGAGCAGAGCGCCGACACCCTGTCCGGGCTGGAGCTGGTCGACGACCACACCTTCACGGTCCGGCTCACCCAGAAGTTCTCCACCTTCCCGGACACCCTCGGCTACGCCGCCTTCTCCCCGCTGCCCCGGGCCTTCTTCGACGACCACGACGCCTGGCTGGACAAGCCGGTCGGCAACGGCCCCTACTACGTGGAGTCGTACACCAAGGGCGCGCAGCTCACCCTGCGCACGTGGGAGGGGTACCCCGGCGCGGACAAGGCGCGGAACGACGGGGTCGACCTCAGGGTCTACACCGACAACAACACCGCCTACACCGACCTGCTCTCCGGCAACCTCGACCTGGTCGACGACGTCCCCGCCACCCAGCTCAAGAACGTGGGCACCGACCTCCAGGGCCGGTACATCAACACCCCGGCCGGCATCATCCAGACGCTCGCCTTCCCCTTCTACGACGAGGACTGGGGGAAGGAGGGCATGGAGAAGGTCCGCGAGGGGCTGTCGCGGGCCATCGACCGGGAGCAGATCACCGAGACGATCTTCCGCAGGACCCGCACGCCCGCCACCGACTGGACCTCACCCGTCCTCGGCGAGGAGGGCGGCTTCCAGGACGGCCTGTGCGGAGACGCCTGCGAGTACGACCCGGAGGCGGCGAAGAAGCTGGTCGAGGAGGGCGGCGGGCTGCCCGGCGGCCGGGTGCGGATCACGTACAACGCGGACACCGGCTCCCACCGCGAGTGGGTCGACGCCGTCTGCAACTCCATCAACAACGCCCTCGGCGACGACCGGGCCTGCGTCGGCAACCCGGTCGGCACCTTCGCCGACTTCCGCAACCAGATCGGCGGGCAGAAGATGACCGGGCCGTTCCGGGCCGGCTGGCAGATGGACTACCCGCTCATCCAGAACTTCCTGCAGCCGCTCTACTACACCGACGCCTCCTCCAACGACGGCAAGTGGTCGAACGCGACGTTCGACCGGCACGTCGACGAGGCCAACGCCGAGTCCGACACCCGCGCGGCGATCCGGAGGTTCCAGCAGGCCGAGGAGGTCCTCCGGGACGAGATGGCCGCCATCCCGCTCTGGTACCAGAACGGCAGCGCGGGCTACTCGGAGCGGCTGTCGGACGTGGCACTCAACCCGTTCAGCGTCCCCGTCTACGACCGGATCAAGGTGAAGGTGAGCTGAGTCCCCATGGGCCGGTACGTTCTCAGGCGCCTGCTCCAGATGGTCCCCGTCTTCATCGGTGCCACCCTGCTGATCTTCCTGATGGTGAACGTGATGGGCGACCCCGTCGCCGGCCTGTGCGGCGAACGGGCGTGCGACCCCGCCACCGCCGCCCGGCTGAAGCACGACTTCGGCCTCGACCAGCCGGTGTGGCAGCAGTACCTGACGTACATGGGCAACGTCTTCACCGGCGACTTCGGGACCGCGTTCAACGGCCAGGAGGTCACCGAGCTGATGGGCACCGCCTTTCCGGTGACCATCCGGCTGACGGTCGTCGCGATCCTCTTCGAGATCGTCATCGGCATCGTCCTGGGCGTCGTCACCGGGCTGCGCCGCGGCCGGCCCGTCGACACGGGCGTCCTGCTGGTCACCCTCGTCGTCATCTCGGTCCCGACCTTCGTCACCGGCCTGCTGCTCCAGCTGCTGCTCGGCGTCGAGTGGGGGTGGATCAAGCCGTCCGTGTCCTGGCAGGCCGGCCTCGGCGAGCTGATCGTGCCCGGCCTCGTACTGGCGTCCGTCTCCCTCGCCTACGTCACCCGGCTCACCCGTACCTCGATCGCCGAGAACTCCCGCGCCGACTACGTGCGCACCGCCGTCGCCAAGGGCCTGCCCCGCCACCGGGTGATCACCCGGCACCTGCTGCGCAACTCCCTCATCCCCGTGGTCACCTTCATCGGCACGGACATCGGCGCGCTCATGGGCGGGGCCATCGTGACCGAGCGGATCTTCAACATCCATGGCGTCGGCTACCAGCTGTACCAGGGCATCCTCCGCCAGAACACCCAGACCGTCGTCGGCTTCGTGACCGTGCTGGTGCTGGTCTTCCTCGTCGCCAACCTGCTGGTCGACCTCCTGTACGCCGTACTCGACCCGAGGATCCGCTATGTCTGACCCGGAGCGGCCCGAGCCGCCGGAGCGCCCGTACGTCACCGGCGGGGACCGATCGGCCGAGGACGGTGCCGTCGCCGCGACCGGCATGGGCGGCGCCATGGACCTGGGCGCCACCGAGGCCGAGACACTGGAACCGAGGACGCCGGAACACCGGCCGGGCGGGACGGACGGACCCGGCGGGACGGACGGTACGGGCGGGGCCGGCGGGACGGACGGCGGCCGGGACGCGCGGGCCCGCTCCCTGTGGTCCGACGCCTGGCACGACCTGCGCCGCAACCCCGTCTTCATCGTCTCCGCGCTCGTCATCCTGTTCCTGGTCGTCATCTCGATCTGGCCCTCGGCGATCGCCTCCGGCAACCCCCTCCACTGCGACCTCGCCAAGGCCCAGGACGGCGCCGAGTCCGGCCATCCGTTCGGGTACAACGGGCAGGGCTGCGACGTGTACACGCGCACCGTCTACGGGGCGCGCACCTCGGTGACCGTCGGTGTCCTGGCCACCCTCGGGGTCGCGTTCCTGGGCAGTGTCCTGGGCGCGCTCGCCGGGTTCTTCGGCGGGGCGTGGGACGCGGTCCTCTCCCGGCTCACCGACGTCTTCTTCGCGATCCCCGTCGTCCTCGGCGGCCTCGTGCTGCTCTCCGTCATCACCAGCAACTCCATCTGGCCCGTCATCGGGTTCATCGTGCTGCTCGGCTGGCCGCAGCTCTCCCGCATCGCCCGCGGCTCGGTCATCACCGCGAAGCAGTACGACTACGTCCAGGCCGCCCGTGCGCTCGGTGCCTCGCCCTCCCGCATCCTGCTGCGGCACATCGCGCCCAACGCCGTCGCGCCCGTCATCGTCGTGGCCACCATCGCGCTGGGCACGTACATCGCGCTGGAGGCGACCCTGTCGTACCTGGGCGTCGGACTGAAACCGCCGAGCGTCTCCTGGGGGATCGACATCTCCGCCGCCTCC
Source organism: Streptomyces sp. CRN 30 (assembly GCF_034105845.1). Classification (NCBI taxonomy): domain Bacteria; kingdom Bacillati; phylum Actinomycetota; class Actinomycetes; order Kitasatosporales; family Streptomycetaceae; genus Streptomyces; species Streptomyces sp. CRN 30. The sequence continues at coordinate 27,301 of NZ_JAVRHI010000560.1, forward strand.
CCGTACATCCGCAACGCCCCGCACGCCCTGCTGTGGCCCTCCGGGGCGCTCGCCCTCACCGTCCTCGCGTTCATCATGCTCGGCGACGCGGTGCGCGACGCCCTCGACCCGAAGCTGAGGTGAGCCGCCGCCATGGAGCCCGAAGTGCTTCCCGACGCGCTGCCCGAAGTGCTGCTCGAAGTGCGTGACCTGCATGTGGAGTTCCGCACCCGCGAGGGCGTCGCCCACGCCGTCAACGGCGTCGACTACACCGTCGGCGAGGGGGAGACCCTGGCCGTGCTCGGCGAGTCCGGCTCGGGGAAGTCGGTGACCGCGCAGGCGGTCATGGGCATCCTCGACATGCCGCCCGGGCGGATCACCCGGGGCGAGATCCGCTTCCGCGGGCGCGACCTGCTCAAGCTCAAGGAGAAGGAGCGCCGGACCGTCCGGGGCGCCGAAATGGCGATGATCTTCCAGGACGCGCTGTCGGCGCTCAACCCCGTGCTGACCGTCGGCGACCAGCTCGGCGAGATGTTCACGGTCCACCGCGGGACCTCCCGCAAGGACGCGCGGGCCAAGGCGGTCGAGCTGATGGACCGGGTCCGCATCCCGGCCGCGGCCCAGCGCGTACGGGACTACCCGCACCAGTTCTCCGGCGGCATGCGCCAGCGCATCATGATCGCGATGGCGCTGGCCCTGGAACCCGCGCTGATCATCGCCGACGAGCCCACCACGGCCCTCGACGTCACCGTCCAGGCCCAGGTCATGGACCTGCTCGCCGAGCTCCAGCGCGAGCTCACCATGGGACTCGTCCTCATCACCCACGACCTGGGCGTCGTCGCGGACGTCGCCGACCGGATCGCGGTGATGTACGCGGGCCGCATCGTCGAGACCGCGCCCGTGCACGACATCTACAAGGCCCCCGCGCACCCGTACACCCGGGGCCTCCTGGAGTCCATCCCCCGCCTCGACCAGAAGGGCCGGGAGCTGTACGCCATCAAGGGCCTGCCGCCGAGCCTGACGGACATCCCGCGCGGCTGCGCCTTCCATCCCCGCTGCCCGATGGCCCGGGACGTGTGCCGGACCGAGGTGCCACCGCTGTACGAGGTCCCCGGCGGCCGCAGAAGCGCGTGCCACTTCTGGAGGGAGTGCCTGGATGGCTGAGCGAGGGAGTGCCGCGGCGGCCGAGCCGGTCCTGGAGGTCAGCGGGCTGGTCAAGCACTATCCACTCACCCGGGGTGTCCTCTTCCGCAAGCAGGTCGGCGCGGTCCGGGCCGTCGACGGGGTCGACCTCACGCTGGGCCGGGGCGAGACCCTCGGCATCGTCGGCGAGTCCGGCTGCGGCAAGTCCACGGTCGCCCGGCTGCTCGTCAGCCTGGAACGGCCCACCGCGGGCACGATCCGGTACCGCGGCGAGGACATCACCGGGCTGTCGGGCCGGGCGCTGAAGGCGGTGCGGCGCAACATCCAGATGGTCTTCCAGGACCCGTACACCTCCCTCAACCCCCGGATGACCGTGGGCGACATCGTCGGCGAGCCGTACGACATCCATCCCGAGGCCGCGCCCAAGGGCGACCGGCGCGGGCGGGTGCGGGAGCTGCTGGAGGTGGTCGGGCTCAACCCCGAGCACGTCAACCGCTATCCGCACCAGTTCTCCGGCGGCCAGCGGCAGCGCATCGGCATCGCGCGCGGGCTGGCGCTGCGGCCCGAGATCATCGTCGCCGACGAACCGGTCTCCGCGCTCGACGTCTCCGTGCAGGCCCAGGTGGTCAACCTGATGGAGCGGCTGCAGGGCGAGTTCGGACTCGCGTACGTCTTCATCGCGCACGACCTGTCGGTGGTGCGGCACATCTCCGACCGGGTCGGTGTGATGTACCTCGGGCGCATCGTGGAGACCGGCACCGACACCGAGATCTACGACCACCCGACGCACCCCTACACCCAGGCCCTGCTGTCCGCGGTGCCCGTGCCCGACCCGGAGGCCCGCGCGCACCGGGAGCGCATCATCCTCTCCGGCGACGTGCCCTCGCCGACGGACATCCCCTCCGGCTGCCGCTTCCGCACACGCTGCTGGAAGGCGCGGGAGCGGTGCGCGCTGGAGGTGCCGGCGCTGGCCGTGCCCGAGGCGTTCCGTGGGACCACCGGGCCCGCCGCGCACGACTCGGCCTGCCACTTCGCGGAGGAGAAGCACGTCGTGGCGGACGGCAACAGGCCGGGGTGACATGGCGCACCCCGGCCTGTTTACGGCACCCGCACGGCCGTACGTTCTACAGCATCCCGCGTCCGTATATCGGTGCTGCGACAGCCAAGTTGCCGCTGCGTAAACGAAGTTGTGCGCGTTTGTACTACTGTTTCACGGCTGTTCCCAGGGCGCGTCGCAGGAAGTCGAGCTGGAGCAGCAGCAGGTTCTCCGCGACCGCCTCCTGCGGGGTCATGTGGGTGACGCCGGACAGCGGGAGCACCTCGTGCGGGCGGCCCGCGGCGAGCAGGGCCGAGGAGAGCCGCAGCGCGTGGGCCACCACGACGTTGTCGTCCGCCAGGCCGTGGATCACCATCGTCGGCCGGGCCGGCTCGACGGCCCCCACCAGGCCCGCGTCGTCGATCAGCGAGTTGCGGGCGTACACCTCCGGCTGCTCGCCCGGGTGCCCCAGGTAGCGCTCCTGGTAGTGGGTGTCGTACAACCGCAGATCGGTGACCGGCGCGCCGATGATGCCGGCGTGGAAGACGTCCGGGCGGCGCAGCACCGCGAGCCCCGCGAGATAGCCGCCGAAGGACCAGCCGCGGATCGCCACCCGGTCGAGGTCGAGCGGGAAGTCCGCGGCCAGCGCGTGCAGGGCGTCCACCTGGTCCCGCAGCACGACCTCCGCGAGGTCGTCCTTGACCGCCTTCTCCCAGGCGGGGGAGCGGCCCGGCGTCCCCCGCCCGTCCGCGACGACCACCGCGAACCCCTGGTCCGCGAACCACTGTGACGTCAGGTGCGGGTTGTGCGCGGCGACCACCCGCTGGCCGTGCGGCCCGCCGTACGGGTCCATGAGTACGGGCAGCGGAGCGCCCCCCTCGTAGCCCCTGGGCAACAGGACAGCGCACGGTACGCGGCGTGCGCCCCCGAGGGTGAGGGTCACGCGCGGGGTCAGCCGGGGATCCTCCGCGTACGACGCCACCGTCGCCACGGTCCTGCCGTCCCGCAGCACCCGCACCCGGGTGCCCGGCGCGTCCAGGACCGCCGAGGTCAGCACCGTGACACCGCCCGCGCGGACCGCCGAGTGCACGCCGGGCTCCTGCGACACGCGCTCCATGCCCAGCTCGTTCACGCGGTAGACGTGCACCTCGCCGATCTCCGGGTCGGCCGCGGCGTCCCCGGCGGACGCCGAGACCAGCACGTCCTCGTCCGTCACGTCCAGGACGGCCCGCAGGTGGAGCGCCGCACTTGTCAGCGGACGTTCCCCCACGGCGAGCACCCGTGCGCCGCCCTCGTCGGCGATCCGCACGAGCTGCCCGGAGGGCGTCCAGACCGGCACACCGGGGAAAAGATCAAGCCAATGTGGATCTTCATCCGCGTGCACCATCCGGGTCGCCCCCGAGGCCGGGTCCACCGCCAGGTAAAGCTGGCTGCGCTGGTCCCGCGCCTGCACCAGAATCAGCGGCGCACCCGCCGCTGACCAGTGCACACGTGCCAGATACGGGTACCGCGCCCGGTCCCACGACACCTCCGCGCGCTGCCCGTCGAGCCCCACGGCGAAGAGGCGTACGTCGGCGTTGTCCGTGCCCGCGGCCGGGTACGCGATCCGGCTCGGTTCCCGGTCGGGATGCGCCGGATCGGAGATCCACCAGCGCCTCACCGGCGTGTCGTCCACCCGCGCCACCAGCAGCCGGTCCCCCTCCGGGGACCACCAGAAGCCGCGCGAACGGTGCATCGACTCCGCCGCGACGTGCTCCGCGAGCCCGTACGTGACCCCCTCCGACTCGGGCTCCAGCAGCGCCCGGTCGCCCTCGCCGTCCGCGCCGACGACGCGCAGGGCGCCCCCGGCGACGTACGCGACGAGCCGTCCGTCGGGGGAGGGCCGCGGGTCGATCACCGGCCCGGGCGCGGGCAGCCGCCGGGCCGTCCCGGCCCGCAGTTCCGCCACGAAAAGCCGCCCCGACAACGCGAAAGAGGCCAGCTCGACGGCCGCGTCGGTGGCGTAGCCGACGATGCCGGCGCCACCCTCACGGCTGCGCTCGCGGCGCGCCCGCTCCGCCGCGGACAGCTCCTCCGCGACGCCGTTCAGCAGGGCGGGCGGATCGGCGGCGACGCGTTCCCGGCCGTCCGGGAGGTCGAGCACCCAGAGCCTGCCGACCCGGTCGGTACCGGAGGCCGACCGCAGGAACACGACACGGGACCCGTCGGGCGCGACGGCGAACGAACGCGGCGCGCCGAGGGTGAATCGCTGGGTGCGCGCGTGCCGGCGGGGAAAGGAATCGGGCTCGGTCGTCATGCACCGACCATATTGGCCATGCGCCCCCTTGTGCGGCCGTGCGCCGATCGATGCGCGCGTACGGATAGTTATGATCACTATCGCTGTGTGGGTATGAACCTGCTGGCCGTAGTACGCAGTTGCGATCTTTAGCTCTGCTCCCCGTGTCCCCGGGAATTTTGGAGGTGAGCCGCCGTGGCACTCTCGATTTCGGCGGTGGTGCTGCTGGCGATCATCGTCTTCATCCTGATCAAGAAGTCAGGTTTGAAGGCACCACACGCGATCATCTGCATTCTGCTCGGCTTCTACCTCGCCGCCTCCTCGATCGCACCGACGATCACCGAACTCACGAGCAATATCGCGGGCATGATCAGCAACATCAGCTTCTGACCTGCGGGCTCGCCCCATGTCCCAGTCCGGCCGTCTGGACCGCCTTCCCGGTCCGGCGGCCCTGAAACGCCCGTGCCGAGCGTGCGCACGGGCGGCTGCCCCGCAGCGCGCGGTGCGGGCACACCGGCGATCCGCCCTCCCTCCCGGCTTCCCGTCGGGACTGAGGGCGGTCCCGAAGGCGCGCGCCGGGCACCCTGAAAGCTGCTGCTTCCCCCAACTTCGGTCGCCTGTACGGACACCGGCCGCTCCTTGCGATCTACGGGTCGCAGGCGGAGCCGGCAGGTGGACCGGCTGAACGCGCTGACCCACGCCGGTGTGCTGCGAGGCTGCGGTCACACTCCCGCTGCTGGGCATCCCCATCTACGCGATCTTCGACCCGCGCACCGGTACCGGTGCCGTCTTCACCGACATCCACTCCACCCCGGACGGCCCGCGCTACGCCACCCGCAAGGACTTCGTGTACGGCGAGGACGTCACCGTCGGTGACTGGACCGTCCCGACCGACGGCCTGCCGCGCTGTCGGGAGGATGGCGCGGAGCAGATCGAGCGCTGAGCGCGCCGACCCGTCAATGAGAGCTCGACCAGTCCGCCCATGACTCCGGGACCGTTCTCGTACGGATTGTTCCGGAGCCGTGAGTACGGGGTTGCGGTTGGGCGATACCGGACCGCGGACGCGTCAGTGATGACAAGGAGTGACGGCCGCCCGGGCCAGGGCGAAAGCGGGGCGCCCCCCTCGTAGGGTGGGCGCATGAGTGCCCCGCCCTCCTCCCCCACGCGTCGTCTGCTCCTGGTGCACGCGCACCCGGACGACGAGTCGATCAACAACGGCGCGACCATGGCCAAGTACGCGGCCGAGGGCGCCCGTGTGACGCTGGTGACCTGCACCCTCGGCGAGGAGGGCGAGGTCATCCCGCCCCACCTCGCCCACCTGGCGCCCGACCGTGACGACGCGCTCGGGCCGTACCGCGCGGGCGAGCTGGCCGCGGCCATGAAGGAGCTCGGCGTCACCGACCACCGGTTCCTCGGGGGAGCCGGGCGCTACCGCGACTCCGGGATGATGGGCACCGCGCAGAACGTCCGCCCGGGCGCCTTCTGGTCCGCGGACCTCGACGAGGCCGCGGCCCACCTCGTCGCGGTGATCCGTGAGGTCCGTCCCCAGGTCCTCGTCACCTACGACCCGGACGGCGGCTACGGCCACCCGGACCACATCCAGGCCCACCGCGTCGCCCTGCGCGCCGCCGACCTGGCGGCCGACCCGGACTTCGGCGCGGAGGCCGGCGAGCCCTGGGAGATCGCCAAGGTGTACTGGAACCGGGTGCCGCGCCCGGTGGCCGAGGCGGGCTTCGCCCGGCTGCGCGCGGACCTGGCCGAGCCCGGCCGGACGCCGTTCACCGAGGCCGCCTCCGTCGGCGACGTGCCCGGAGTCGTCGAGGACGCGGCCGTCACCACCGAGATCGACGGCACCGCCCACGCCGCCGCCAAGGCCGCCGCGATGCGGGCGCACGCCACCCAGATCACGGTCGCCGAACCGTACTTCGTGCTCTCCAACGACCTGGCGCAGCCCCTGTTCACCACCGAGTACTACGAACTGGTGCGCGGCGGACGCGAAGGAGGGGGCCGGGAGACCGACTTGTTCTCGGGCGTCGAAGCCGCCGGGGACGGGGAGGACGGCGGAGGCGACCGCGGGCGGAACGGCGGAGGAGACTTGGGGAAAAACGGGGCCGCCCCGCAGAACGGAACGGCCCTCTGATGCGTACGACACGGTATGACGGACACACGACGGCGACGGTCCGTGAGCGAAAGGCGGTCGCCCTGTGAAAGCGACGGGCGGACAGGCGGCGGGCGGACAGGGCGGCGCGCTCGCACCGCCGTTGGTGATGCCCTCGGCCGGACGGGCCGCCGCCTACCTGGGGCTGCTCCTGCTGGGTGCCGTGGTCGGTGTGGCCGGGGGCCTGGTGCAAGCGGCCTGGTTCCCGGGCGGGTTGCTGCTCGCGCTGCTGGGCGCGGCCGGGCTCTTCCTGGGCGGGACGCAGGCGACGGGCACCCGGGCGGGGGCCGTCGCGCCCGCGGCCGGGTGGATGGTCGCCGTCGTCCTGCTCACCGCCAGCCGTCCGGAGGGCGACTTCCTCTTCGGCGTGGGGCTGGGTTCGTACGTGTTCCTGCTCGGCGGTATGGCGGTCGCTGTGATGTGTGCCACGCTGGGCCCGGGGCGGCGTCCCGGCGGCACCGGTGCCGCCGGTGCCCGACTTGGGAAGTGACGTACTGCTTCGCCACGGATCACCGGTGCGGGTCCCGTGCGGGTTTCGCCAACGGCCGTGGGATAGGCGCCAGAAGTGGCCAGTATCGTGGTGCGCGCCGCCGAGCCTCCCCCGCGCTCTCGATCGCGTTCGAGGAGGGGAGACCCCGAGCTGTGAGGTCACCACGGGCGGCGGAGCCAATCGGGAGAACCTGCCTTGAGTCGTGAAACTGACACTTCGTCCTCCGGGTCCAACGGGCGCGGCAATGCCGCGTACCCGTCGGGGACGCCGCCGTACGGGACCCCCACGGCTCCCGGCGGCGCCGACGCGGGCCGTCCGGCGACGGACGCGCGGCCGGACGAGCGCAAGACCGAGACCACGCTGACGACCCGCGTGCGCATCAACATCCCCGGGTCGCGCCCCATACCGCCGGTCGTCGTCCGCAAGCCGGTCGCGGAGAGCGAGGAGGCGGCGGACGGGACGAGCACCGATCCGGAGCCCACCGGGACGGCGACCATGCCCGTGGTGGCCGACGCGGACCCCGCCGGTCCCGCCGCGCCGGCCGCGCCCGAGGGGGAGAAGGCCAGCGACTGGTTCGCGCCGCGCAAGCCCAACGCGCCCCAGGGCGCGGCGGGCGGCGG
>NZ_JAVRHI010000561.1:0-21745 GCF_034105845.1 Streptomyces sp. CRN 30
CGGACGGCTGGGCCGCCCAGCCGGGGTTCGCGCCCTGCGCCGCGTACGGCTGCTCCGGGGACTGCGGCCGCGGATCCGCCTGCGGTGAGGCGGCCGGCGCGGCGGCGGCCGCGGAAGCAGAACCGGAAGCGGAACCGGAACCGGAGGCGGCGGACGACAGGTTCAGCCGCGGGCCGTCGGTCGCGTTGCCGAGGTGGACGGCCGAGCCGGGGCCGATCTCCAGCTGCTGGATCCGGTGGCCCTGCACGAACGTGCCGTTGGTGCTGCCGTGGTCCTCGATGAACCAGCTCCGGCCGCTCCAGCTGATCGTCGCGTGACGCCAGGACACCCTGGCGTCGTCGAGCACCACGTCCCCCTGCGGATCACGCCCGAGGGTGTAGGTCCTGGACACGTCGAGCGTCCAGGTCCGTCCATTCGATTCCAGTACGAGTTCCGGCACTCCGCGCCCCACTGAGTTGTCCCCCGAATTGCCCCCGTCACGGGGAGTCTAGGGATGGCGAACATCTGCGGGAACTATTCCAGGCCCGGCCTCCTGACTGAAAGTCGGACCATGGGAACGGCGTGCGCCCGTGCGCCCGCCGACCCCGTTGACGAGGTGGAAAACCGGCCGGAGAGTGGTGTTCCCGCACGATGGGGGACATCCGTGGCCGAAGGCCGCGGTGCGGATCGGGGGTACGACCATGCGCAGCGACGCCGCACACCGGGCCGGGGGCCTGCCCTGGGGGGATGTCCTGCTCTCCGCGGTAGCCGCCGTGAGCTGGGCGTTGATCGGTATGGCGGGGACGGCCGCGCTCGGTCTGCACCTGCTCGAGGCGGACGGCGCGGCCTCGCTCGGGCCCATGACCGCCGCCGTCGTGGTCCTCGGTGCGGGCGGTTCGGTCACCCCGTCCGGTGATGTCTCGGCCTTCGGCCTGAGTACGGAGGCGACGACGGCCGTACAGATCACACCACTCGGGGTGGGGCTGGTCGGGGCGCTGCTGCTGTCCTGGCTCTTCCTGCGCTCCCTGCGCGGGGCGGGGGCCGTGGTCCGGCCCGGCGAACTGCTCGCGCGCGCGGGCGCGGTGGTCGCGCTGTTCGTCGCCCTGCTGGGCGGACTCGCCTGGGCCGGCCACGACGTCATCACCCTCGACGGCGGCGCGCTGGGACTCGACGACCTGCCCGGCGGGGGCGGATCGGGCGGCATCGACCTGCCCGGGCCGGACGGCCTCGGGAACATCGGCGGGCTGCTGCCGGACCGGCTCGGGGACCTGGCCGACGCGGGCGCGAGGGTCGGCTTCCGCGTCGACACGGCCGCCACGCTGTTCGGCGGCCTCCTGTGGTGCGCCGGGGTCCTGCTGATCGCCCTGCTCGCCTCGCGCCGCACTCCCCTGCCGCGCGGCTGGACCGCCGTGCACCGGGTGGTGCGGCCCGCCGTCTCGGCGCTGGTCACCGTGGCGCTGGTGGCGGTGCTGGCCGGGCTCGCGGCGGCGGCGTACGCGGCGATCGGTGACGCCCGTCCGCAGCGGATCGCGGGCGCGGCGCTGCTCGGTGCGCCGAACGGGGTCTGGCTGGGCGTCCCGATCGGCCTCCTGGTGCCCTTCGAGGGGGCGGCCGGCGGCCAGTTGGCGCGCCTGCTGCCCGATCCGCTCGACGACCTGCTGCGCACGGGCGCCGGCGAGCCGGTCACGCTCGGCCGCCTCGCCGAACTGGACGGCCGGGTCTGGCTGTTGGGCGTCGCGGCCGTGCTCATGGTGCTGCTCGCGGGGGTGCTGACCGCCGTGCGCACACCGTTCGGGCGGGGTGTACGGGGCGGGAGCGGAGCCGTCACGGGGCGGCCGGTCGGTGCGGACGGTACAGAGGGTACGGACGGACGAGCCTCCGGCCCGCTCGCCCTCGCGGGGCTGTGTGCCCTGCGGCTGGGAGTGGTGACGGCGCTGGCGCTGCCGCTGCTGGTGCGGCTGACCGGGGTGTCGGTGGACGCCTCGCTGTCGGTGCTCGGTATCGACGCGTTCGACGCGGGCCTGGAGCTGCGCGGCAGCCCGGTGGCGGCCCTGCTGCTGGGCGGGCTGTGGGGTGCGGGAGCGGGGGCCGCCGGGGCCCTGCTGGCCTGCGCGAGCGGGGCCGCGGGGCGACGGTCGACGGTGTGGGCGCGCGGGGAGGCGGAGACGGCGGTGAGGCCCGGTACGCACACCGAGGACGCGCGGCGTGCGCCGGAGGAACGGTGGGGCGCACCGGAACAGCGGTGGGGCGGGCCCGGAGGGCGATCGGGACCGTACACGCCGGGTGCCCCGTACCGGCCGCCGAACCCGGACACGAACCCCTACCTCCGGCTGCCGGACGGGCGGTGGGAACCGGAGGACGCGCGTCCCGACGGGAGCGGCGGCGGGGACGGGAGGCGGGCCGGACGAGGAACCGGAGGGGCGGACAGTACCGACCTGTACGGTGCGCCCACCGTGCACGGGCCGATCCTGCCCCCGCGGGGGCGCTCGCCGCGCCCGCCGCGCCGGCCGGGGCACGGGACGCGGAACCCTTGGCCACCGCCCCCACCGGACGACGAGCCGCCCCCGCCGCCTGCCTCACCGCCACGTCCGCCGTCGCGGCCGCCGGGACGCTGAAGGTGCGGCGAGGGTTCCGGACCGGTCGCCGGTGACCACGAGCCACCGCGGGGACGGCTGATTCCGTACGGGTCCCCGGGCGCCGTCCGTGATCAAGGTGTACGTCACCGGAGCGCCACCCGGTGTTCCCTGTCCGTCAGGCGGACCTCAGGGACCTCAGGAACCGGGTGCCGGATACGGTGGGACCACCATGAGCGCTTCGCAGACCTCTGACGTTCCCACTCTCCTCGTCAAGATCTTCGGCAAGGACCGGCCCGGCATCACGGCCGGGCTGTTCGACACCCTCGCCGCGTACTCCGTCGACGTGATCGACATCGAGCAGGTCGTCACCCGTGGCCGGATCGTGCTGTGCGCGCTCGTGACCGAGCCGCCCGGTGGACGCGGGGGTGACCTCCGGGCCACCGTCCACAGCTGGGCCGGGTCCATGAAGATGCAGGCGGAGATCATCTCGGGCATCGGGGACAACCGGCCGCGCGGCCTCGGGCGGTCGCTCGTCACCGTGCTCGGCCACCCGCTGACCGCGGAGTCGACGGCCCGGATCGCGGCGCGCATCACGGCGACCGGCGGCAACATCGACCGGATCTTCCGGCTCGCCAAGTACCCGGTGACGGCGGTGGAGTTCGCGGTGTCGGGCGCGGAGCCGGAGACGCTGCGGACCGCCCTGGTCACCGAGTCGGCGGCGCTGGGGGTCGACGTGGCGGTGGTCGCGGCGGGACTGCACCGGCGGGCCCAGCGGCTGGTCGTGATGGACGTGGACTCCACGCTCATCCAGGACGAGGTGATCGAGCTCTTCGCCGCGCACGCCGGGTGCGAGAAGGAGGTCGCCGAGGTGACCGAGGCCGCGATGCGCGGGGAGCTGGACTTCGAGCAGTCGCTGCACGCGCGGGTGGCGCTGCTGGAGGGGCTCGACGCCTCCGTGGTCGAGAAGGTGCGTAGCGAGGTCCGGCTCACGCCGGGGGCGCGCACGCTGATCCGCACCCTGAAGCGCCTCGGTTTCCAGGTCGGCGTCGTCTCGGGCGGGTTCACCCAGGTCACGGACGATCTGCGGGAGCGGCTCGGGCTGGACTTCGCGCAGGCCAACACGCTGGAGATCGTCGACGGCAGGCTCACCGGACGGGTCGTCGGCGAGATCGTGGACCGTGCGGGCAAGGCGCGGCTGCTGCGCCGGTTCGCCGCCGAGGCCGGGGTGCCGCTGGCGCAGACGGTGGCGATCGGTGACGGCGCGAACGACCTCGACATGCTCAACGCGGCCGGTCTGGGGGTCGCCTTCAACGCCAAGCCGGTCGTACGGGAGGCGGCGCACACGGCCGTCAACTTCCCCTTCCTGGACACGGTCCTCTATCTGCTGGGCGTGACCCGGGAAGAGGTCGAGGCGGCGGACATGCACGACGAGCGGTGACACCGGGTCCGCGTCGGCACGGCACTCCGGAAGGGCCCGGCACCGGGAAGGCGCCGGGCCCTTCGGGCGTCTCCGACCGGGCCGGGCGTATGCGGCCGGACTACTCCGTGGGTGCCCAGAAGTCGAGCAGGGTGGCCACCCCCGGCTCCAGCGCCTTCCAGGAACCGTCGAAGGAGAGCACGACGAAGGCGGCGGCGGGGAAGCCGCGGCGGCTCAACCGCTCGCCCGCGTCGCCCTCGGCACGGCCGGGCAGGATGTCGGCCAGACTCTGGATGCCGGGGTTGTGGCCGATCATGATGGCGTCCCGCGCGTCGTCGGGCAGCTCGTTGAGCACGGCGATCAGCTCTCCGGGCGAGGCCTCGTAGACCCGCTCCTCGTACACCGTCTTCGGCCGCTGCGGGAGCTCCTGCACGGCGAGCTTCCACGTCTCGCGGGTCCGGGTCGCGGTGGAGCAGAGAGCCAGATCGAAGGGGATGCCGGAGTCAGCGAGCCTGCGCCCGGCGACGGCGGCGTCCTTGCGGCCGCGGTCGGCGAGCGGCCGCTCGTGGTCGGAGACCTGCGGCCAGTCGGCCTTCGCATGCCGGAAGAGGACAATCCTGCGGGGTTCTGCGACGCTCATGGGTCCCAGCTTCGCACGAAACACGCCAGGGGGCGCAGGGAGTTGGAGTCACGGCTCCGCCCGTGGCGCAGGGGTCGCAACGGACGCGCCGGTGTGCGCCGCCCGTGCCGCTCGCGGCGTGCCACGCCTCGACCACCGACGGAACGCTACTGGGGTATCAGGTGCCGCAGTGCCTGCTGGACGGCCGCGACGACCTGGGCGAGCGCCGGGTCGTCGGCCGCCCGGGCGTTCGACGGTTCGAGGAGCAGGAGCAGGAGGGCGACGAAGGCGAGCGTGGGCAGGGCCAGCGCCCACCAGGGCAGCCGGGTGCCGAAGCGGCCCGTGGTCGCCGGGTGGGGCCGGGTGTGCGTGGGGGCCGGCATCGCTGCCTCCGTGGGTCCTCGGACGGTCCGTGACCCGCTTCTCGTGGCCACGTCTCGACGCTACGGAACACGGGCCCCGGTCCCCATCCGGTGATCCACCCACTTCACCCTGAACCTGGCCCCCTAGGGGACAGGGGGGCCGGCACCACCATGGGCCGTCAGGGCGAGGCGATCGACGCGATGACGCCGATGATCACGAAGATGAGGAGGAACGAACCGAAGACGATCAGCATCTTCTTCTGACCGTTCTTGGGGTTGGGGTCCAGGACAGGCATGCCGTCAGTGTCCCATCCCGCACGGCCGGACCACCGCCGGGGTGCAGGCGACCCGCCAGGGCCGCCGACGGGATCGGCCGGGTCGGCCGGACGCGGCGGGCCGGTCAGCCCGCCGCCTCGTCCTCCACCGTGCGGTCGCGGCCGGCCAGGACCCCCATGACGGTCTGCGGGACCATCAGGGCCGCCATGAGCACGAGCGGCACCTCCCAGCCGCCGCTGTGCTGGTAGAGGACGCCGACCAGGAGCGGGCCGGGGATGGAGATCAGGTAGCCGGTGCTCTGGGCGAAGGCGGACAGCTGGGCGACGCCCGCCCCGGTCCGCGCCCGCATGCCGACCATCGTGAGGGCCAGCGGGAAGGCGCAGTTGGCGATGCCGAGCAGGACGGCCCACACCCAGGCGCCGCCCGCGGGGGCCAGGTAGAGGCCCGTGTACCCGGCGAGCCCGCAGACGCCCAGCACGACCGCGATCGGCCCCTGGTGGGGCAGGCGCGCGGCGAGCCGCGGGATCACGAAGGCCAGCGGCACGCCCATCACCATGGTGACGGCCAGCAGCACGCCCGCCGTACCGGCCGGGACGCCCGCGTCGCGGAAGATCTGGGGCATCCAGCCCATGGTGATGTACGCGGCCGTGGACTGCAGTCCGAAGAAGACGGCGAGGGACCAGGCCGTACGACTGCGGGTGACGCGCAGCTTCCGGGGCCGCTCCCGGAGGGCCTCCCCGCCCGGCGGGGCGCCCTCGGCGTCCCCGGCACCCCGCGCGCGTACCACCGGGATCCACGGCAGCACGGCCGCGGCCCCGAGGACCGCCCAGACGGCGAGGCCCGACTGCCAGTTGCCGCCCAGGGCCTCGGTCATGGGGACCGTGACCGCCGCCGCGCTCGAGGTGCCGAGGGCGAGGGCCATGGAGTACAGGCCGGTCATGGAGCCCACGCGGTCCGGGAACCAGCGCTTGACGATGACCGGCATGAGGACGTTGCTGACGGCGATGCCCATGAGGGCGAGCGCGCTGGCGGCCAGGAAGCCGGCCGTGCCCCCGGCGTAGGGCCGGACGACCAGGCCGGTGGCGACCGCCAGCATGCCGGCGCACACCACGGCGCCGGGGCCGAAGCGGCGCGCGAGGCGCGGCGCCATGACCCCGAAGACGGCGAAGCACAGCGACGGCACGGAGGTGAGCAGCCCGGCGACGGTACCGCTCATGCCGAGCCCGTCGCGCACCTCCTCCAGGAGGGCGCCGAGGCTGGTGATGGCGGGGCGGAGGTTGAGGGCCGTCAGGACGATGCCGACGATCACCAGACGTGTCGTCCACGCGCGCGGGGACGACGTCGCGGCGGCCGGCGCGACGGCCGGGGACTGTACGGCGGCGGTGCCGCCCGCCGTGCTGACCGGTGCGGACGGTGTCGTCCGCGTTTCCTCACTCACCATGAGACCCATCATAGAATGATGGGATGAATGATGGTGCACTCCCCGTGCGCCGCTCCCCCACGTCCTGTGCGAAGGTGTCGCCATGCCGCTGAGCCACCCCCGCCGTTCGGCACTGTCCGAGCAGGTCATCGCCGCGCTGCGGAACCAGATCACCTCGGGCGAGTGGCCGGTCGGCTCCCGCATCCCCACCGAACCCGAGCTGGTCGACCAGCTGGGCGTGGCCCGCAACACCGTCCGGGAGGCGGTGCGCGCGCTGGCGCACAACGGGCTGCTGGACATCCGGCAGGGCTCCGGCACGTACGTCGTGGCGACCAGCGAGCTGGCCGGCGTGATGCACCGGCGCTTCGCGGACGCCGACCCGCACCACATCGCCGAGCTGCGCTCCGCCCTGGAGTCGAGTGCCGCGCGACTGGCGGCGGCGCGGCGCACGGAGAAGGACCTGGGGCAGCTCGACGCGCTCCTCGTCCGTCGCGAGGAGGCGTGGGAGTCCGGCGACGCGGAGGCCTTCGTCGCGGCCGACGCCACCTTCCACCTGGCGGTGGTGGCCGCCTCCCACAACGAGGCCATGACGGCGGTCTACGCGGACCTGGGCGAGGTGCTGCGGGACTGGCTGCGCGAGGACATCGGTGAGCGGCTGACACCGGAGACGTACATGGACCACGCCCGGCTGGTGGACGCGATCCGCGCGGGTGACGCGGAGGCCGCCGCGTCCCGGGCCGCGGGCTACCCGCTCGTCTGCCGTCCGGGGCGACCCAAGCGGTCCGCCGACGCCGGGGAGCCCGCGGAGCGGCTCTGACGCGTCGGCGCAGCCGCGGGACCGCTACCGCTCGTGGCTGACCCACGCCGAGCGGACCTCGTGCCAGCAGCGCCCGGTGAGCCGTACCGTCCGGGCCGGTCCCGCCTCGACCGGCGGACCGTCGGTGTCGATGTCCCACCAGCGCTCGCACTCGATGTGCAGGCGGAGCCGATCGGGGTCCGCGTAGGCGTTGTGGCAGTACACGACCACGCGGGAGCCGTACAGGCCGGTCCGGCACTCCGCTCCGGACGGCTCGCGCGTCGCGCGTGGTCCGTCCCTCACCCGGGCGTGCGGCGGGCCGTCCACCACGCGCGCGGGCCGCTCGCCGGCCGTGCCCGCGCGCGCGTGGGGCACGGCCGTGTACGGGAGGCCCAGCAGGAGGACGGCGGCCGCGGAGGCCGGGGCGAGGCTGCGGGACAGGCGCACAACGGAACCTCCTGCCCCGCAACGGCTGCGGGGCGGTGCGTGTCTCCAGCCTGCGCGGTACGAGCGGCCGGGCGCCCGGTCTGCTGCTCCCAACGGGTGACGCCCCGCTCCCGCGCGCTGCGGGAACGGGGCGTCGACGGCGTACGGGCGACTCGGCGTCGTACGCGGGGGGGGGGCTACGGCGGATCAGGCGCCGATCGCGTGCAGACCGCCGTCCACGTGGACGATCTCGCCGGTGGTCTTCGGGAACCAGTCGCTCAGCAGGGCGACCACACCGCGGCCGGCCGGCTCGGGGTCCTTGAGGTCCCACTCCAGGGGCGCGCGGCTGTCCCACACCGAGGCCAGCTCGCCGAAGCCCGGGATGGACTTGGCGGCCATGGAGCCGATGGGGCCCGCGGAGATGAGGTTGCAGCGGATGTTCTGCTTGCCCAGGTCGCGCGCCATGTAGCGGCTGGTGGCCTCCAGGGCGGCCTTGGCCGGGCCCATCCAGTCGTACTGCGGCCAGGCGTACTGGGCGTCGAAGGTGAGGCCGACGACGGAGCCGCCGTTCTGCATCAGCGGCAGGCAGGCCATGGTCAGCGACTTCAGGGAGTACGCCGAGACGTGCATCGCGGTGGCGACGGACTCGAACGGCGTGTTGAGGAAGTTGCCGCCGAGGGCGTCCTGCGGGGCGAAGCCGATGGAGTGCACGACGCCGTCCAGGCCGCCGAGCTCCTCGCCGACGACGTCGGCCAGCCGGCCGAGGTGCTCGTCGTTGGTCACGTCCAGCTCGATGACCTTGGTGGGCTTCGGCAGCTTCTTGGCGATGCGCTCGGTCAGCGTGGGCCGCGGGAACGCGGTCAGGATGATCTCGGCACCCTGCTCCTGGGCCAGCTTCGCGGTGTGGAAGGCGATGGAGGACTCCATCAGCACACCGGTGATCAGGACGCGCTTGCCCTCGAGAATTCCGCTCATGGTGATCAGTGACCCATTCCCAGTCCGCCGTCAACGGGGATGACGGCTCCAGTGATGTACGAGGCTTCGTCCGAGGCGAGGAAGCGCACCGCCGCGGCGACCTCCTCGGGCTGCGCGTACCGGCCCAGCGGCACCTGCGACACGATGTTCGTCCGCTGCTCCTCGCTGAGCGCCTTGGTCATGTCGGTGTCGACGAAGCCGGGGGCGACGACGTTGAAGGTGATGTTGCGCGAGCCGAGCTCACGGGCCAGGGAGCGCGCGAAGCCGACCAGGGCGGCCTTGGAGGCGGCGTAGTTGGCCTGCCCGGCCTGGCCGAGGAGTCCCACCACCGAGGAGATCAGCACGACGCGGCCCTTCTTGGCCCGCAGCATGGCGCGGTTGGCGCGCTTGACGACCCGGAAGGTGCCCGTGAGGTTGGTGTCGAGGACGGACGTGAAGTCCTCCTCGCTCATGCGCATCAGGAGCTGGTCCTTGGTGATGCCGGCGTTGGCGACGAGGACCTCGACCGGGCCGTGCTCGGCCTCGATCTCCTTGTAGGCCTGCTCCACCTGCTCGGTGTCGGTGATGTCGCACTTGACGGCCAGGAAGCCCTCCGGGGGCTCGCCCGAACGGTACGTGATCGCGACCTTGTCGCCGGCCTCGGCGAAAACGCGGGCGATGGCGAGGCCGATGCCCCGGTTACCTCCGGTGACGAGAACCGAGCGGCTCAACGGATCACCCTTTCGATAGCGGTCGATGCGCCTGTGGCGGCCACCTGTCCGACGGGCGGCTTCCCCGAAAACCTATCGGTCCGCCCAGCCGTCCGGGCAATCGGGCACCGACAGTGGCACAGGGCACTCACTGTCGGGTCCCTACAGTCGGCCCCACCGCCGGAACACGGGTGACCGCACGGCTTCCGGCCGGAAAAGTCTGGTCCGGCGCCCGGCCGCGCGCCATGATCGGACCGACAGGCGACGACAACAGGGAGACCTCGGTGCCTCATTCCATCGACGAAGCCTTCACGGCACTGCCGCTGCGGGCCCTCGCGGACGCCGCGCTCGCCCGCGCGCGGGCGCTCGGCGCCGAGCACGCGGACTTCCGCCTGGAGCGGGTGCGCGGCGCCTCGTGGCGGCTCAGGGACGCCCGGCCGGCCGCGTCCTCGGACACGACCGACCTGGGGTACGCGGTGCGGGTGGTGCACGGCGGGACGTGGGGGTTCGCGTCCGGCGTGGACCTGACCATGGACGCCGCCGCGAAGGTCGCCTCCCAGGCCGTGGCCATGGCCAAGCTCTCCGCGCAGGTGATCAGGGCCGCCGGGTCGGACGAGCTCGTGGAGCTGGCCGGTGAGCCGGTGCACGCGGACCGGACCTGGGTGTCCTCGTACGAGATCGATCCGTTCACCGTGCCCGACGAGGAGAAGTCGGGGCTGCTGGCCGAGTGGAGCGCGCGGCTGCTCGCCGCCGACGGGGTCAGCCACGTGGACGCCTCACTGCTCACCGTGCACGAGAACAAGTTCTACGCCGACACCGCGGGGACCGTGACCACCCAGCAGCGCGTCCGGCTGCATCCGCAGCTGACCGCGGTGGCCGTGGACGCGTCCAGCGGCGAGTTCGACTCGATGCGGACCCTCGCGCCGCCCGTGGGCCGCGGCTGGGAGTACCTCACGGGCACCGGCTGGGACTGGAACGCCGAACTGGCCGAGATCCCGGAGCTGCTCGCGGAGAAGATGCGGGCGCCCAGCGTGGAGGCGGGCGCGTACGACCTGGTCGTCGACCCGTCCAACCTGTGGCTGACCATCCACGAGTCCATCGGCCACGCCACCGAACTGGACCGCGCGCTGGGCTACGAGGCCGCGTACGCGGGAACCTCCTTCGCCACCTTCGACCAGCTCGGCACGTTGCGGTACGGCTCGGAGCTGATGAACGTCACCGGTGACCGCACCGCCGAGCACGGGCTCGCCACCATCGGGTACGACGACGAGGGCGTCGAGGCGCAGAGCTGGGACCTCGTCGAGGACGGGACCCTGGTCGGCTACCAGCTCGACCGCCGCATCGCGAAGCTGACGGGCTTCGAGCGGTCCAACGGCTGCGCCTTCGCCGACTCCCCCGCCCACGTGCCCGTGCAGCGCATGGCCAACGTGTCGCTCCGGCCGGACCCCGCCGGCCTGTCGACCGAGGACCTGATCGGGAGCGTCGACCGCGGCATCTACGTCGTCGGCGACCGGTCGTGGTCCATCGACATGCAGCGGTACAACTTCCAGTTCACGGGGCAACGTTTCTTCCGCATCGAGAACGGGCGGATCACGGGACAGCTGAGGGACGTCGCGTACCAGGCGACGACCACCGACTTCTGGGGCTCCATGGCGGCCGTCGGCGGTCCGCAGACGTACGTCCTGGGCGGTGCCTTCAACTGCGGCAAGGCCCAGCCGGGCCAGGTCGCCGCCGTGTCGCACGGCTGCCCGTCGGCCCTGTTCAAGGGCGTCACCATCCTCAACACCACGCAGGAGGCCGGCCGATGACCGCGCGTGCGCCCCACGGCACCACTTCGACGAACAGGCCGCACGAGATCGTCGAGCGCGCCCTGGAACTGTCCCGGGCCGACGGCTGCGTGGTCATCGCCGACGAGCACTCGACGGCCGATCTGCGCTGGGCGGGCAACGCGCTGACCACGAACGGCGTCACGCGCGGACGCACCCTGACGGTCGTCGCGACGGTCGACGGCCAGGAGGGCACGGCCTCCGGGGTGGTGTCCCGGTCCGCCGTCACCGCCGACGAGCTGGAGCCGCTGGTACGGGCCGCGGAGGCCGCCGCGCGCGCGGGCGGGCCCGCCGAGGACGCGCAGCCCCTCGTCACGGGCGTACCGGAGTCGCCCGGCTTCCGCGACGCGCCCGCCGAGACGTCCTCCGCCGTGTACGCGGACTTCGCACCGGCGCTCGGCGATGCGTTCGCCCGCGCGCGGGAGGGCGGCCGGGAGCTCTACGGGTTCGCCCACCACGAAATGGTCTCCAGCTACCTGGGCACGTCGACCGGGCTGCGCCTGCGGCACGACCAGCCGAAGGGCACGTTGGAGCTCAACGCCAAGTCCCCGGACCGTACGCGCTCCGCGTGGGCCGGGCGGTCGACGCGCGACTTCCGGGACGTGGACCCGGGCGCGCTGGACGCCGAGCTGGCCCGGCGGCTGGCGTGGGCCGAGCGCCGGATCGAGCTGCCCGCCGGGCGGTACGAGACGCTGCTGCCGCCGACCGCCGTGGCGGACCTGCTGATCTACCAGATGTGGTCGGCATCGGCCCGGGACGCGGCCGAGGGCCGTACGGTCTTCTCCGAGCCGGGCGGTGGCACGCGCATCGGCGAGAAACTGACCGGGCTGCCGCTCACCCTGCGCAGCGACCCGGCCGAACCGGGCCTGGAGTCCGCCCCCTTCGTGCTCGCCCACTCCTCCGGCGACGACGCCTCGGTCTTCGACAACGGGCTGCCGCTGACGGCCACCGAATGGATCCGCGAGGGGGTGCTGAAGCGGCTGACGACCACCCGGCACAGCGCGGCCCTGACCGGACTGCCGGTGGCGCCCGGGTTCGGCAACCTCGTCCTGGACGGGGGCGAGGACCGCTCCCTCGAGGAGATGGTCGCGAACACCTCCCGCGGACTGCTGCTGACCTGCCTGTGGTACATCCGCGAGGTGGACCCCGCCACGCTGCTGCTCACCGGGCTCACCCGCGACGGTGTGTACCTGGTCGAGGACGGCGAGGTCGTCGGCGAGGTGAACAACTTCCGGTTCAACGAGTCGCCGGTCGGCCTGCTGGGCCGGGCGACGGAGGCCGGGCGCACGGAGAAGACCCTGCCGCGGGAGTGGAGCGACTGGTTCACCAGGGCCGCCATGCCGCCGCTGCGCGTCCCGGACTTCAACATGAGCTCGGTGAGCCAGGGAGTGTGACACCACGGGTCGGTCCGTCCGGCGTCCGGCCGGCGTACGTCCGGGCGGGCCGATAACGCGGTGAGCTCTGTCGGCGGTGGCGTATAACCTCGTAGGCGGTGGTCATGCCGACCGCCTCGAGGAACATCCGAGGAGAACGAGAACCGTGACGGACATCGTCGACGACCTGAAGTGGCGTGGGCTCTTCGCCCAGTCCACCGACGAGGACGCCTTGCGCAAGGCACTCGCGGACGGTCCCGTCACGTTCTATTGCGGCTTCGACCCGACCGCGGCCTCCCTGCACGTGGGGCACCTGGTGCAGGTGCTCACCGTGCGCCGGCTCCAGCAGGCCGGCCACCGGCCGCTGGCACTGGTGGGCGGCGCGACGGGGCAGATCGGCGACCCGCGCCCGACCGCGGAGCGCACGCTCAACTCGCCGGAGACGATCGCCGGCTGGGTGGAGCGGCTGCGCGGCCAGATCGAGCCGTTCCTGTCCTTCGAGGGTGAGAACGCCGCCCTCATGGTCAACAACCTCGACTGGACGCAGAACCTCTCCGCGATCGAGTTCCTCCGCGACATCGGCAAGCACTTCCGCGTCAACAAGATGCTGACGAAGGAGTCGGTGGCCCGGCGGCTGGAGTCCTCCGAGGGAATCAGCTACACGGAGTTCAGCTACCAGCTGCTGCAGGCCCAGGACTTCCTGCAGCTCTACCGGCGGTACGGCTGCACGCTCCAGCAGGGCGGCAGCGACCAGTGGGGCAACCTCACGGCCGGCCTGGACCTGCTCCACCGGCTGGAGCCGGACGCCACGGTGCACGCGCTGGCCACCCCGCTGATGACCAAGGCGGACGGCACCAAGTTCGGCAAGAGCGAGAGCGGCGCCGTCTGGCTCGACCCGGAGATGACGACGCCGTACGCGTTCTACCAGTTCTGGTTGAACACGGACGACCGGGACGTCTCCCGGTACCTGCGGATCCTGTCCTTCCGCTCCCGCGAGGAGCTGGAGGAGCTGGAGCGGCAGACCGAGGAGCGCCCGCAGGCCCGGGCCGCGCAGCGGGCCCTCGCCGAGGAGCTGACCACGCTGGTGCACGGCGCCGACCAGACGGCCGCCGTGATCGCCGCGTCCAAGGCCCTCTTCGGCCAGGGCGAGCTCGCCGGGCTCGACGGGCGGACGCTGGCGGCGGCCCTCTCCGAGGTGCCGCACATCCGGGTGACCGAGCCCGCGTCCGTGGTGGACCTGTTCGCGGAGTCCGGTCTGGCGGCCAGCAAGTCGGCCGCCCGGCGCACGGTGAAGGAGGGCGGCGCCTACGTGAACAACGTGAAGGTCACCGCCGAGGACGCCGTCCCCGCCCGGGAGGACCTGCTGCACGGCCGCTGGCTGGTGCTGCGCCGCGGCAAGAGGAACCTCGCGGCGGTCGAGGTCACCGACTCGTAGGCGGAGCCGCGCACGGAACGGTCCCGCGTCCCTCGAGGGGCGCGGGACCGTTCGCGTCCTCACGCGCGCTGTTTGTTGCCCCGCAGGGCCATGTACGCCATGTCGCCCAGGAAGACGATCACGACGGCCGCCACGAGCTGGAGCACGTGCCGGCCCCAGTCGATCCCCGGGGTGGACGCGATCCCGAAGGCCCGGGCGAGGGCGTTTCCGATGATGCCGCCGATGATGCCGAAGACGGTGGTCAGCCAGAGCGGACTGTGCTGCTTGCCCGGAATGATCGCCTTGGCCAGCAGACCCAGCACGAATCCGACGATGATCGCCCACAACCAGCCCATGTCTGCCTCCTCGTGCCGCTCGACGTGAGCATTACGCCCCCAGTGTGAGCCGGTACGCAATACGGCGCATGTCGGGCGGGACCGTACGCGGTACGGCGCAGCGCCCTCGCTCCTCGTGGGAGGTGCCCCGGTCTCGTGGACGGCTGAGGCGCGGCGTAACGTGGTGTTCGTGCGGGACCGGTACACGGGCCGGGGAGTGTCCGATGCGGGCGGGTGGTGGAACGTGATGCGGAAGCAGAGCGGCGGCGAGGTCTTCCGGATCACGGGGGCCCGGCAGGGACTCGCCGAGGACGTGCGCGGCAGGCAGCGGCGGTACGTCATCTCGATGTCGCTCCGCACGGTCGCGGTGATCGCGGCCGCCCTCCTGTGGAACGTCGAACGGCACGTCGCGATCGTCGCCCTGGCGCTCGGAATGACGCTCCCCTACATCGCCGTGGTGATCGCCAACGCGGGCCGGGAGACCCCGCCCTCGCTGCCGTCGACCTTCGTGACGACGCCGCTGCGGGCCGAGGGACCGCCCACGCTCCCGACGGTGGGGGAGATCGCGCCGCCGCGAGCGGACGGGCGTGCGGAACCCGGTCCGCAGGACGTGACGGCCGATCCGGGGGCGCCGGCCGGCGAATCCGGGAAGCGGGCCTGACCTCGAACGTCGGGGTACGGATGCCGGTCGAAGCGGAATCCGTCCGCGCACCGGACCGGGGAAAAGCTTCAGATCAATCATGCTGTTCCGGTCCCGGGCGGCCGCTTCCGCGTGACATACTTCGTAGGCGCTCCGCATCCCCCGTCGGAGCGACAAGACCGACGCCGGGCAGCTCCCCCCGTGGCTGCTCGGCGTCGCCTTTTGTACGGGGATCCGGCCCGGTCGGGCGCGCGTTAGGGTCGAAGCGTGAACCTGCTGAACGCGCCCGGCGCCGACCCGTCCTCCCCGATCTGCTCCGCGAAGGGCTGCCGTGCCGACGCCGTGTGGGTGCTCGCGTGGAACAACCCGAAGCTGCACACTCCCGAGCGCCGCAAGACGTGGCTCGCCTGTGAGGAGCACCGCGAGCACCTGTCGAAGTTCCTGGGAGTGCGGGGGTTCCTGAAGGACGTCGTACCGCTGGCGGAGTGGCGGGCTCCCGAGGACGCGCGCCAGGGCCCTCCTACTGGGTCCTAGGGGTCCGGGCGCCGGTCAGCCGCCGATCGCCGACATGGGGCGGTCCGGCTGGAGGAACGACGGGTCGTCCAGGCCCGAGCCCGCCTTCTTGCCCCACATGGCCACGCGCCAGAGACGGGCGATCTCCTCGTCGGGCGCGTCGGAGCGCAGGGCCGCCCGCAGGTCGGTCTCCTCGCGGGCGAAGAGGCAGGTGCGTATCTGGCCGTCCGCCGTGAGCCGGGTGCGGTCGCAGGCCCGGCAGAACGGGCGGGTGACCGAGGCGATCACCCCGACGCGGTGCGGGCCGCCGTCCACGGTCCAGCGTTCGGCCGGGGCCGAGCCCCGCTCGTCGGCGCCCTCCTCGGTGAGTTCGAAGCGGGTGCGCAGCGAGGCGAGGATGTCCCCCGCGGTGACCATGCCGTCGCGCTTCCAGCCGTGCTGGGCGTCGAGGGGCATCTGCTCGATGAAGCGCAGTTCGTAGTCGTGCTCGACGGCCCAGGCGAGCAGGTCGGGGGCCTCGTCGGCGTTGACGCCCGGCATGAGGACCGTGTTGACCTTGACGGGGGTCAGGCCGGCGTCGCGGGCCGCCCGCAGTCCCTCCAGGACGTCCTCGTGGCGGTCCCGGCGGGTGAGGGTCTTGAAGACGTCGGGGCGCAGGGTGTCCAGCGAGACGTTGACCCGGTCCAGGCCCGCCGCCTTCAGGGCCGTCGCCGTGCGCTTCAGGCCGATGCCGTTGGTGGTGAGGGACATCCTGGGGCGCGGCTCCAGCGCGGCGACCCGCTCCACGATGCCCACCAGGCCGGGGCGGAGCAGGGGCTCGCCACCGGTGAAGCGCACCTCCTCGACGCCGAGGGAGGTGACCGCGATGCCGATCAGGCGGACGATCTCGTCGTCGGTGAGGAGGTCGGGCTTGGCCAGCCACTGCAGGCCCTCCTCGGGCATGCAGTACGTGCAGCGCAGATTGCACCGGTCGGTCAGCGAGACCCGCAGGTCGGTGGCCACTCGGCCGTAGGTGTCGATGAGCACGTCGGCCCCTCCCTCGAAAAGCTGATCACCCGTTGTCCCGCACCTGCGAGCCTACGTGACGGCACGGACAAAGCCCGGGGCCGATCCCGTGGGACGCGCGACGGCCGTACCGCGGGGGACGTACGCCCCCTGCGGTACGGCCGTCGGCCGGTGCTCGTTCCGGGTGTCGGCGCTCAGTGGGCGCCGGTGCCCGTGAGGGAGCGCACCTCCAGCTCGGCGTACTTGTCGGGGTCCGCCTTCTCCTTGGAGAGGACCGTGCCGAGCCAGCCCATGAAGAAGCCGAACGGGATGGAGATGATGCCCGGGTTCTTCAGCGGGAACCAGGCGAAGTCGACGCCGGGGAACATCGCCGTGGGCGCGCCCGAGACGACCGGGGAGAAGAGCACCAGGCCGACCGCCACGACGAGCCCGCCGTGAATCGACCACAGCGCGCCCTGGGTGGTGAACTTCTTCCAGAACAGGCTGTAGAGGATGGTCGGCAGGTTGGCGGAGGCGGCGACCGCGAAGGCCAGCGCGACCAGGCCGGCCACGTTGAGGTCGCGGGCGAGGGCACCGAGCGCGATGGAGACGATGCCGATGAACACGGTCGCCCAGCGGGCCGCGCGGACCTCCTCGGCGCCGGTGGCCTTGCCCTTGCGGATGACGTTGGCGTAGATGTCGTGCGCGAACGACGAGGACGAGGCGAGGGTGAGGCCGGCGACGACGGCGAGGATCGTCGCGAAGGCCACCGCCGAGATGGTGGCGAGCAGGGCCGCACCCCAGGCCGAGTCGACGCCGCCGAGGTGCAGGGCGAGCAGTGGGGCCGCCGTGTTGCCGGACGGGTTGGACTCGATGATCTCGTCCTGGGAGATCAGCGCGGCGGCGCCGAAGCCGAGGGCGATGGTCATCAGGTAGAAGGCGCCGATGATGCCGATGGCCCAGTTCACGGACTTCCGGGCGGCCTTGGCCGTGGGCACCGTGTAGAAGCGGATCAGGATGTGCGGCAGGCCGGCGGTGCCGAGCACGAGGGCGATCCCGAGGGAGATGAAGTCGATCTTCGAGGTGGCGGTGGCGCCGTACTGCAGGCCGGGCTCCAGGAAGGCGGCGCCCTTGCCGCTGTTCTCCGCCGCGCTGCCGAGCAGGTCGGAGACGTTGAAGTTGAACTTCAGCAGCACCAGGAAGGTGATCAGCAGGGTGCCGCCGATGAGCAGCACGGCCTTGACCATCTGCACCCAGGTGGTGCCCTTCATGCCGCCGATGGAGACGTACACGATCATCAGGACGCCGACGAGGGCGACGATGGCGATCTTGCCGGCGTCGGAGGTGATGCCGAGCAGCAGCGAGACGAGGACGCCCGCGCCCGCCATCTGGGCCAGCAGGTAGAAGATCGAGACGACGATGGTGGAGGTGCCGGCCGCGGTGCGCACCGGGCGCTGGCGCATGCGGTACGCGAGGACGTCGCCCATGGTGTAGCGGCCGGAGTTCCTGAGCGGCTCGGCGACCAGGAGCAGGGCCACCAGCCAGGCGACGAGGAAGCCGATGGAGTAGAGGAAGCCGTCGTAGCCGAAGATGGCGATGGCGCCCGCGATACCGAGGAAGGACGCGGCCGACATGTAGTCGCCGGAGACCGCGAGCCCGTTCTGGAAGGCGCTGAACTGGCGGCCGCCCGCGTAGAAGTCCGCCTCGTCCTTGGTCTGCCGGCCCGCCCAGATGGTGATGAAGAGGGTCGCGACGACGAAGGCCGCGAACAGCGAGATGATCAGCGGCCGGTGCTGGCTGGCCTCGTTCGCCGCGAGGAAGGTCTGCTGTACGGGGCTCATGCGCCGCCCTCCATCCGGGTCTTGATGGCCTCCGCCTTGGGGTCGAGCTTGGTCGCGGCGTGCCGCGAGTACCACCAGGCGATGAGGAAGGTGGTGGCGAACTGGGCGAGGCCGAGGACCAGGGCGACGTTGATGTTGCCGAAGAGCTTGGTCCCCATGAAGCCGCCCGCGAAGTTCGAGAGCAGCACGTACAGCAGGTACCAGGCGATGAAGCCGACGGTCAGCGGAAAGGCGAAGGACCGGTAGGAGCTGCGCAGTTCACCGAATTCCGCGCTCTCGTGGACGCGGACGAACTCCTCCGTGGGGGGAAGTCGGTGCTCTGCCTTCGAGGGGGGCGGTGCGTCGGTTGCCACGGAGTCTCCTCGCGTTGCTGGCTCCCCGGCGGGCGGGGGCGCTTCCACGGACGGGTCGGGTACGGACATGACGGTTCGACATCCTCACAGTGATGTGGATCACGTACGCCGGGTCGCGATGGTAGGGGCCCGGGGCCTGATCCGACAGGGTCCCGATCGAGCTCGGGCCCCTTGCCCAACGTCACGGCGGCGCGGGGGAACCGGTTCAATCGGGCCACGCTTCTTGTCGCAACTCGCCACGCGGCCTTGCACCGGGTGCCCGCGAGTCATCACCCGAGTGGTCCAGTACGGGCGGGAATGAGGGGTCTCCCTATTCTTCGGCACTCATTCCGGGAAAACATTGCTGGCCAGCGAAGACAGGGATAACTTCGGCGTGGACCAACCGTCATGTACCTGCCCGGCCAGCCCCGGTGCCGCCGGGGGTTCCCGTTCCGGATGATGTGGAGATTCCATGGCTCGTCTGCGCCCCAGACACCGTCTCGCCCTGGCCGTGCCGGTGGTGCTGTCCCTCACCGCCACGCTCGGCTTCCTGCCGGGCGTCGCCTCGGCGGCGCCGTCCGCCGCGGCCGGCTCCTCCGTCACGGCGGCCGCGGACGGCCCCGAGCTCGCCTATGTCGTCAACACGAGGACGGACCGCTTCACGATCGCCTCGGTGAAGAAGGCGATAGCGCAGGCGGGCGGCACCGTCGTCACCACGTACGACAAGATCGGCGTCATCGTGGTGCACTCGGCCAACCCCGCGTTCGGTGCCGAGATCCGCACCGCGCGCGGAGTGCAGTCCGCGGGCGCCACCCGCACCTCGCCGCTCACCGCGGCCGGGTCGACCGACGAGGGCTCCGCGGACTACCTGACGGCCGCGGAGCTCGCGAAGGTGGAGGCCGCCTCGGCGAAGACCCCGGGCAGCGAGCCGCTGGAGGCGGACCAGTGGAGCCTGCGGGCGATCGGCGCCGACAAGGCCGCGAAGATCAACCCGGGCAGTTCCAAGGTGACCGTCGCCGTCATCGACACGGGCGTCGACGACACCCACCAGGACCTGGCGGCGAACTTCTCCAAGTCCCAGTCGGCCAACTGCGTCGGCGGTGTCGCGGACACCAGCGAGGGCGCCTGGCGCCCGTACACCGCGGACGACTACCACGGCACGCACGTGGCCGGTGAGATCGCCGCCGCCCGCAACGGCGTCGGTGTCGCGGGTGTCGCACCGGGCGTGAAGGTGTCCAGCATCAAGGTGAGCGACCCGGACAGCGGGCTGTTCTACCCGGAGAACGTGGTCTGCGCGTTCATGTTCGCCGCCGACCACGGTGTGGAGATCACGAACAACAGCTACTACGTCGACCCGTGGATGTACGCCTGCAAGGCCGACCCCGACCAGAAGGCCATCGTCGACGCGGTGAACCGGGCGCAGCTGTACGGCCAGAAGAAGGGGCTGCTGCACCTGGCCTCGGCGGGCAACTCCAACCACGACCTCGCCGGTGACGAGATCCTCGACGGCTCCAGCCCGAACGACTCCACCCCGGTGGACCGCACCATAGACCCGAGCGTCTGCTACGACCTGCCGACCCAGCTCCCGGGCGTCGTCACGGTCAGCGCGACGGGCGTGGACGACGACAAGTCGTACTACTCCTCGTACGGCAACGGCGTCGTCGACATCGCGGCGCCGGGCGGTGACGGGCGCTACCAGATCCCGGACACCCCGTCGCAGAACGGCCGCATCCTGTCGACGATGCCGGGTGACGCGTACGCGTACCTGCAGGGCACCTCGATGGCCTCGCCGCACGCCGCGGGGGTGGCCGCGCTGCTGAAGTCGAAGCACCCGTGGGCGGGCGGTGTCACGCTGCAGGCGCTGCTGAAGGCCCAGGCCGACAACCCGGGCTGCCCCGCGTCCTACGACCAAGACGGCAACGGCACCGAGGACGCGGTGTGCGAGGGCGGCAAGCGGGTCAACGGCTTCTACGGCTTCGGCATCGTC
Organism: Streptomyces sp. CRN 30; assembly: GCF_034105845.1. Lineage (NCBI taxonomy): Bacteria > Bacillati > Actinomycetota > Actinomycetes > Kitasatosporales > Streptomycetaceae > Streptomyces > Streptomyces sp. CRN 30. The sequence continues at coordinate 20,781 of NZ_JAVRHI010000561.1, forward strand.
AACGCGCTGAAGGCCGTGAAGTAGGCGGGACACAGCGGTAAGGGGGGCCGGGCGGTGGGTACCGCCCGGCCCTTCGCCTTGCACACTGCCGTTCATGACCACTGTGGGCACGGAGTACGCGTGGGAGGCGCTGGGCGGCGATCCGGACCTGCTCGCGCGGGGCTCGGCCGTCGCGCGGGACGGGGCGCTGCCCGCGGTGCTGCCGGTGCGGGAACTGGCCCGGGCCTGCGTGGCGGTGTGCGCCCTGGCCGCCGCAGGACTGGACGCGCTACGGACCGGCCGGGCGGACGTACCCCGGGTACGGGTCGACGACGGGGCGGACGCCACGGCCAATGGGTGCGGACCCATGCGAACTACCCGCACCACCGGGCACGCCTGCTGGAGGCCCCGGGGCTCGGCACGGGCCACCTGCCGGCCGCGGCCGTGCTGCGCTGCCTCACCGAGCGGACCGAGGAGGGCGGCACCCGGCTGGTCGGGCTCGCGCCGGCCCGGACGGCGGCCTGGCTGACGGGCCCGTACGCGGGTGCGGTCGTCGAAGGCTTACCCGGCGCGGGGTACGACCGGCCCGACGCCTGGCTCACCGAGGCGTCCGGCCCGCCGGGGCGGCTGCGGTACGCGCCGCCGCCGGTGTCCTTCGCCGGCGGGCCGGGCGACTGGGCGCGGCCGCCCGGGCCCTGGGGCGCGGACGGGGCGCGCTGGGCCTGAACGGTACTCAGCGCCCGGTACGTACGCAGGGGTGTGCCGACGTACGGCCAGTTGTTTTCCAGGACTTGCCCGGTTCTGTGGTGACTGGTGAAGTGCTGGGGTGAGCTTGATGAGACCGACAACCGACACGGACGAGGGTGACGAGGGCGTTCCCCGGGGGGACGGGGACCGTGGCGTGGCGGCCGGTTCCGCACCGGTCCGCACCGGGCGCCACGCGGCCGCTCGCGCCGCCCGCCCCACCGCCGCACGCCAGGGCGTCG
>NZ_JAVRHI010000562.1:0-24409 GCF_034105845.1 Streptomyces sp. CRN 30
GCGAGCAGCGCGACGCGCGCCCCGCGGGCGGCGAACGCCCGCGCCGTCGCCCGTCCGACGCCCGCGCTCGCGCCCGTCACCACCACTGTCTGCCGCTCGTGCGCCCTCGGTGCCGGTGCCATCGGGACTCCTCACTGTGCCGTGCCGCGCCCGCGTGCCCGGCGCGCGTACCACGGTCGCCGTACGCGGAAACGGAATCTGCCCGTCCGGGCTCCTGGAGTGGGGCAACGGTTCACGCCGGACACCGGCGTGCCCCGGCGGACGGCGGCCATCGGGGTGGGTGGCGCTGTTGGAGAATGACCGGTGGTGATTCTCCCGGGAGGCCGTGTGCTGCTGCTCGATCTCGACTCCGTGGCGCCGCGTGAGCGGGCGGAGGCGTTCCGTCACGCGCTGACGGACTCGTTGGTGCCCAACGACGTGTACCCCGAGGGGCACGGGTCGGGCATGCACGCGCGCGCGGAGCTGTGGCGGATGGGAGACGTCACCCTCTTCTCCAGCGTCAGCTCGGGCTTCGAGGTGCGGCGGACGGCGCGCCACGTCCGCCACCACCGGAGCCGTCCCGTGGTCTCCGTCTCGCTGCAGACCCTCGGGGTGCACCGCGCCGAGGTCTCCGGCCGGCAGCAGCTCCTCGGCGCCGACGACATCTGCGTCTTCCACGAGCTGTCGCCCCGCGTGTACGGCTGGTCCGGCGACGGGGCGTCCCGGTCCATGATGTTCGACGTGGACCGCCTCGGCGTGCCGGTCGCGACGGTGGTGGAGGCGTTCCCTCGCCTGCGCGCCAGCCCGCTCCACGACCTGGTCCTGCACCACCTGCGGGGGGTGTGGCGTGATCCCGGCCGGCTGGAGGCCGACGCCGGCGCGCCGGCCCTGGCGTCCGCCACCACCGAACTCGTCCGCGCGCTGCTCGTCTCGGCCGCGCACACCGGGGAGACCGCCGCGGTGCGGTCGGTCATGGACGACACCCTGCTCACCCGGGTCCTGGCGTACGCGCGGCGCCATCTCGCGGACCGCGACCTGACGCCCGAGCGGATCGCGGCGGCGCACGCCGTCTCGGTGCGCCACCTCTACTCCCTGCTCCACCGGGCGGGGATCAGCCTGGAGCAGTGGCTGATCACGGAACGGCTCGGCAAGGCGCGGCAGATGCTGGCCTCCGCGCGGTACGACCGCCTCACCGTCGCGGCGGTCGCCGCCCGGTGCGGGTTCGCCAGCCCCAGCCACTTCAGCCGCCGCTTCCGGGCGGCGTACGCGGTGGCGCCGAGCGAGTGGCGGCGGCTCCGGGACGCCGTGCCCGTGGACGGGGGCACGTCGGTGCCGGCGTGACCGGTGACCGGGCCCGGACCGCGCGGTGTGGGGGTGCGCAGGCTCTCAGGCGCTGTGCAGGTTCGTGTGCAGGGTGTCCGTGACCTGGATGCGGGCCGCCCTGGACGCCTCCGTGTCGCGGAGCGGGTCGAACAGGACGAAGCCGTGGATCGTGCCGTGGTAGCGGATCGACACGACCGGGACGTCCGCCTCCCGCAGGCGTGCCGCGTACGCCTCCCCCTCGTCGCGGAGCACGTCGGCCTCGGCGGTGAGGACGAGCGCCGGCGGCAGGCCCGCGAGGCGGTGCGCGGGTGCGCGCAGCGGGGAGACGGTGCCGTGGGCGCGGGTCAGCGGGTCCGGCGCGTACCGCTGCCAGTAGTCGCGCATGGCGGCGCGGCTCAGGAAGTACCCGTCCGCGAACCGGCGGTGGGACGGGGTGTCCATCGCCGCGTCGGTCACCGGGCAGACCAGCACCTGGTGGCGGATGCGCGGGCCGCCGCGCTCCCGCGCCACGAGGGTGAGCGCGGCCGCGACCTGCGCGCCCGCGCTGGCGCCGACCACCGCGATCCTGCTCCCGTCCAGCCGGCTGCCCGCGCCGTGCCGGGCGATCCACCGGGCGACGGTGTGGGCCCGCTCGACGGCGGCGGGGTGCCGGGCGTCCTCGGGCAGGTCGTACTCGGGGACCACCACGGCGGCGTCCGCTCCGAGCACCAGGTCCGCCACCAGTCTCCGGTGCGCGTGGGCGTCGGTCAGCATCCAGCCCACCCCGTGCAGGTACAGCACCACCGGGAGTGGCTCGTCCGTGCCTGCGGGGCGGAGGATCCGCACCCGGACCCGGCTGCCGCCGTCGCCCGGCAGCGCCAGCCACTCCTCCTCGACGTCGGGCTCGTCCCGGCCGCCGCCGTCCCAGTGGGCCGCCATGCGCGCCCTGGAGGCGGCGGCGTCGGTGTGCGGGGACAGGGGCCAGGTGTGGGCCTCGACGAAGGCACGCGTCCGCCGGTCGAGGACGGGTGTCTCCCGGCGGACCGGTGTCTTCCGGCGGACCGGTACGTCTTCTTCCACCAGCACTCCTGCGTGAGGACGGATCACGGGCCGCTCGGCAGAGCGGCTGGTGCTCCCTGGTCCGGCAGACAGGCGCTCGGTGCCGGAAGCGGTCTGCCGGCACCGGGGCCACCTTATGGGTGACGGGCGGGGACGGGGCGGTTCCGGCGTACCGGTCCTTGCCCCTGCGCGCACGATTCCCGCTGCGGCCAGGGGCTAGGGCCGTGCACGGTGGGGCATCACGGCAGTGGCACGGTGGTCGGGGGGAACACCGGGACCGGACGGTACTCCGTGGTCGGTGCCGGTGCGGGACCCCGCGCGCGCCGGCCGGCACGCGGTCCCGCCCCACACCGATACCGATGCCGGAAGACACCCCCATGCCGACAGACACCGCCCCGTCCGCACACCTGATGTCCCTCCCCTGGCCGCTGCGGAGGGATGACGAGGAGTGCCTCCACCTCGCCCTCGCCACGGCCGGGCCGGTGCCGCTCACGCTCGCGGGCCGGCGGCTCGACGTGGAGCCCGGCGACCTGGTCCTCGTGGCGGGGGCCCTGCCGCCCGGCCCCTTGCGGGACGGGGGCCGGTTCACCGTCTTCCGGGTGCCCGGCTCGTACCTGGGTGTCCCGGCGGCGGACCTCCGTGCCCTGACGCACCGGCAGGTGGGCGGCGGCAGCGGCCTCGGCGCGCCCGTCTCCCAGCTGCTCACCGCGCTCGCCCGCGGGACCGGCGGCAGGAGGCTCGCCCTCAACGCCGCGGAACTGGTCGTCCTCCTCGTGCAGGACCTCCTCCGGGAGCGTCACCGCACGGTCCCGGACGTCACCGGCGCGATGCTCGACCGCATCCGGGACCACATCGGGGAGCACCTGGGGGACCCCGGGATGTCGCCCGAGACCATCGCCCGGGCCCACCACATCTCCGTCCGCTACCTGCACAAGCTGTTCCACGGCGAGGGCACCACGGTCGGTACGTGGATACGCCGGCGCAGGCTGGAGGTCTGCCGGCTGGAGCTGGGCGGGGCGTCCGGCCGCCGGCGCACCGTGGCCGCCGTGGCCCAGAGCTGGGGGTTCACCAGCGCCTCCCACTTCAGCCGGCTCTTCAAGGAGGCCTACGGCATGTCTCCCCGCAGCTGGCGGGACCTGGCGGCCGCCGACGGGTGAGCCACCCGCACCGGCCGGGGGCGCTCACCCCCCGGCCGCAACCGGCAGCTCCATGGGGACCGTGAGCACGCTGTGACCGCGCCGGTCCAGCACCCGGCCCACGTTCTTCTCGGCGCGCAGCACCACGGCACCACGCCGACCCGGAGACCGAACCCTGACCGGCGTGGTGCCGCTGCTGTTCGGGGCGTTCGTGATCGCCGGCGTCGTGTACGGGGTGATCGCGGGCACGGTGCGGCACAAGGACGACGTGCCGAGGACGATGGGTGAGTCGGTGACCTCCATGGCGGGGTACATCGTGCTCATCCTGGTGATCGCCCAGTTCATCGCCGTCTTCAACTGGTCGAACGTCGGGACGCTGCTCGCGGTCAAGTGCGCCGCGGCCCTGGAGTCGGTGGGACTGACCGGGTTCTCCGCGGTGGTGCTCCTCGTCCTCGTGGTGAGTGTGCTGAACCTGTTCGTCACGTCCGGGTCGGCGCTCTGGTCGCTGATGGCGCCGGTGTTCGTGCCCACCTTCGCCCTGATCGGGACGGAGCCCGCACTGACCCTGGCGGCGTTCCGCAGCGCCGACTCCTCCGCCCAGATGATCACACCGCTCAACCCGTACCTGTTCCTGTCCCTGGCGCTGCTGCGCACGTACGAACCGGATGCGTCCCTGGGCATCCTGATGTCCCGCCTGGCGGTCTACCTCGTGCCGTTCCTGGTCACGTGGCCGGCGGTGCTCGGCCTCTTCCACGCGCTGGACCTGCCGCTGGGTCCCGGGGCGAGGGTCCGGCTGCCGTGAGCCCGGCCGTGCGTCCACGGCACGCCCCGGGCGCCGCGCGTGCGGCGCCCGGGGCACATGACACCGGCTTTCAGTCGACGTACGACTCGAGCACGCCGCGCCGCCGGACGTCGAGCGTCGCGCAGTGGAACGAGCCGCCGAACGGCGCGTAGTGCAGCATGTCGCACGGGATCGGCTCGAAGCCCCAGTTCTCGAGCGCGCGCAGCATGCCGGTGTGGTGCCGGTCCACGATCACCCGCTTCTCGTCGACCATCAGGACGTTCATGCTGAGCCACTTGCCGCACATGGAGGTGACCCTCAGCAGGCGCTCGTCGATCGGGTCCGGCTCCGGGGCGATCAGGACGTCCCAGGAAGCGAGGACGTCGGGCAGGCCGTCGACGTCGATGTACTCGGGGTTGACCATCACCTTGCCGGGCGCGAGCAGCACGAACGTCGTGTCGATGTGCATGGGCGTACGGCAGCGGCTCCCGACCTCGTGGACGCGGTAGCCCGGCCCGAGGTGGCGGCGCACCCAGTCGATGCCCATGCGGTTGGTGACGTTGCTCCGGGTGACGAACAGGTCGCGTCCCGCGCGGACGAAGTCCGCCGCGTCGAAGACCGGCTCGAACTCGGTGAGGATGTAGCGCATCGGCTCGCCCGCCCCGGGGACCCGGAAGTCCGCCTCGTACAGCTCGTCGGTGAGCTGCGGCTTCGGCGCCGCCGTCCAGCGTGCGCCGCGCCGGAAGTACTCCTTGAGGAGCGTCCGGTAGGAGTGGGTCTCGAAGTACCGGCACGGCCAGGCCATCGGGGTCTCGATGATCTCGTCGCCGACGACGAGCATGCTGTCGCGCGGACAGGTGTTGCAGAACCCGCGCGAGGACCAGTCGGGGGTGCCGAAGCGCCGCCGGTGGTCGACCGGGTCCGGCCGCCTGACCGTGATGCCGAGGGACTCCAGGAGCGCGGTGAACTGGTCCAGTTCCTGCTGGGCCCGCTCCACCAGCAGCCGCGGGTAGCGGAAGCCGGCGGCCATCCCCTGCAGCCGCGCCGCCCACGGCGGCATGTTGCAGGTCACCACCGGGTGCCCGGAGGGGATCGCCGCGCCGTCGAGGCGTCCGACGACGATCTCCTCCAGCGGGTCCCACTCGTTGTGCGAGCCGACCGGCGGGGTGAGCGGTTCCACGGCGCCCGCGGGCGTGACCGGCAGCGCCGGCGTCACGCCGGCTCCCCGGCCCGCGTACGGGCCTGATCGCCTGCCGCTGTCCGCATCCCGGTCCTTCGCGCCGCGCCTGGAGTGTCCGGTTCCACGGTGCGGCCCCGGGCGGGAGCGAGCACCCGGGGACGGACCGAACGGGCGAGCGCCATTTGCCTAATACCTTTAGGTAACTGCATAATCAATCTCGTCACCCACCGAATGGGTTTCGGAACGGCAGAACTGGAGGGAGCACCATGGTCCGCGCGGGGCTGACCCCGGAGCGCCTGGCACAGGTGGGCGCGGAGCTGGCCGACGAGCTCGGCTTCGATCAGGTGACCGTCTCGGCGCTGGCCCGGCGGTGCGACGTCAAGGTGCCGAGCCTGTACTCGCACGTGAGGAACTCCGAGGACCTCAGGACCAGGATCGCCCTGCTCGCCCTGGAGGAGCTGGCCGACCTGGGCACCGCCGCGCTGGCCGGACGGGCCGGCAAGGACGCCCTCACCGCACTGGCGAACGTCTACCGTGACTACGCCCGCGCCCACCCCGGCCGGTACGAGGCCAGCCGGATGCGGCTCACCCCGGAGGTGGCCGCCGCGAGCGCGGGCCCCCGGCACTCCCACATGACGCGGGCGATCCTGCGCGGCTACGACCTCACCGAGCCCGACCAGACCCACGCGGTCCGGCTGCTGGGCAGCGTCTTCCACGGCTACGTCAGCCTGGAACTGGCGGGGGGCTTCAGCCACAGCGCCCCCGACTCGCAGGAGAGCTGGTCACGGAGCCTGGACGCCCTCGACGCCCTGCTGCGCAACTGGCCCGCGGCCTGACCGTCCGTACCGCCGCCCCACCACTGACCATCACCACCAGGATCAGGCTGAGAACGATGACTACCGAGCACGACCACGCACACGACCGGATCACCACACCCGTCACCGCGGACCTCCTGCGCGGCGCCGTGGAGCTGGAGCGCACCGCACACGGCGTGCTCCCCCACCGGCTGCCGTCCTGGGCCCGCGCCCAGTGCGCCGACGGACAGCTCGCCATGGCCGAGTCCCAGCCCTCCGGCGTCCGGCTGGCCTTCCGCACCCGCGCCACCGCCGTCGAGCTGGACACACTGCCCACCAAGCGCGTGTACGTGGGTGCGCCGCCCCGCCCGGACGGCGTCTACGACCTGCTCGTCGACGGCCGCCTGACCGCGCGGGGCAGCGTCACGGGCGGCCGCACCGTGACCGTCGACCTGGCCACCGGAAGCACCGGACACCACACCGGACCCGCCGGCACGCTCCGCTTCGGCGGCCTTCCCGAGGGCGTCAAGGACGTCGAGATCTGGCTGCCGCACAACGAGACCACCGAACTCGTCGCGCTGCGCACCGACGCCCCCGTCGAGCCCGCGCCGGACCGGGGGCGGCGGGTGTGGCTGCACCACGGCAGCTCGATCAGCCACGGCTCCGACGCCGCGAGCCCCAGCACCACCTGGCCCGCGCTGGCCGCCTCCCTCGGCGGCGTGGAGCTGGTCAACCTCGGCTTCGGCGGCAGCGCCCTGCTCGACCCGTTCACCGCCCGCACCCTGCGGGACCTCCCGGCCGACCTGATCAGCGTCAAGATCGGCATCAACCTGGTCAACTCCGACCTGATGCGGCTGCGCGCGTTCGGGCCGGCCGTCCACGGCTTCCTCGACACCGTCCGCGAGGGCCACCCCGAGACCCCGCTGCTGGTCGTCTCACCGATCCTGTGCCCCATGCAGGAGGACACCCCCGGCCCGGTCGCCTTCGACCTCGACGCGCTCGGCGAGGGGAAGCTCCGGTTCCGGGCCACCGGAGACCCGGCGGAACGCGCGGCCGGGAAACTGACGCTGAACGTCGTCCGCGACGAGCTGGCCCGCATCGTGGCGCAGCGCTCGGCCGGGGACCCGCACCTCCACCACCTCGACGGCCGTGAGCTCTACGGCGAGGCGGACCACGCCGAACTCCCCCTGCCCGACGGCCTCCACCCGGACGCCGCCGCCCACCGCCGCATCGGCGAGCGCTTCGCCCGGCACGCCTTCTCGGGCCCGTTCGCGACCCGCACCGCCTGAGCGCAGGCTCCGGGACCGGGCCCGTCGCCCGAGGCGCCACCCGCGGGCGACGGGCCTCCCGCGCGTCCCGCCCGGTACGGACGGGACGCCTTGAACTCCTCCAAGTTACCGGTAACATCCCACCCACCGGAGCACCACGAGCCCCACGCGGAGGAGACCCGCCCATGCCCGCACTGACGACGACGTCCGACGGCTTCCTGCTGCGCGGCGAGCCCCTGCGGATCGTCTCCGGGGCGATGCACTACTTCCGCATCCACCCCGACCAGTGGGCCGACCGGCTGCGCAAGGCGCGCCTGATGGGGCTCAACACCGTCGAGACGTACATCCCCTGGAACCTGCACCAGCCCGACCCCGACGGCCCCCTCGTCCTCGACGGCCTCCTGGACCTGCCCCGTTACCTCAGCCTGGCGCAGGCCGAGGGGCTGCACGTGCTGCTCCGCCCCGGCCCGTTCATCTGCGCCGAGTGGGACGGCGGCGGGCTGCCCGCCTGGCTCACCGGGGCCGGGGACGACATCCGGCTGCGCACCTCGGACCCCCGCTACACGGAGGCCGTCGACCGCTACCTGGACCTGCTGCTGCCGCCGCTGGCGCCGTACATGGCGGCGTCCGGCGGCCCCGTCATCGCCGTACAGGTGGAGAACGAGTACGGGGCCTACGGCGACGACACCGCCTACCTGGAGCACCTGGCCGCCGCGCTGCGCTCGCGCGGCGTGGACGAGCTGCTGTTCACGTGCGACCAGGCGGACGCGGGGCACCTGGCCGCCGGGAGCCTGCCCGGCACCCTCGCCACCGCCACCTTCGGCAGCCGGGTCGAGGAGAACCTCGGCAGACTCCGCGCCCACCAGCCCGAAGGCCCGTTGATGTGCGCGGAGTTCTGGATCGGCTGGTTCGACCACTGGGGCGGGCCGCACCACGTGCGGGACGCGGCCGACGCCGCGGCCAACCTGGACCAGCTGCTGAGCGCGGGCGCGTCCGTGAACATCTACATGTTCCACGGCGGCACCAACTTCGGCTTCACCAACGGCGCCAACCACTACCACGCCTACACCCCGACCGTGACCTCGTACGACTATGACGCCGCGCTCACCGAGTCGGGCGACCCCGGCCCCAAGTACCACGCCTTCCGCGAGGTCATCGCCCGGCACACGGGCGTGCCCGACGAGCCCGCCCCCGCCCCGAGCGCCAAGCTGCCCGTGACCGAGGTGACGCTGGACCGGCGCGCCCCGCTGCTGCCGCACGCGGACCTGCTGGCGAAGCCCGTCCGCACCGAGGACCCGGCGACGGCGGACGGCCTCGGCCTGCGCGCCGGTTACGTGCTGTACCGCGCCACCCTGCCCGCCGCCGGCGACGGCGTGCTGCACTTCGCCGGCGGTGTCGGCGACCGCGCGCAGGTCTTCGTCGACGGTTCCCCCGCCGGTGTCCTGGAACGCGAACGGCACGACGAGACGCTGCCGGTGCGCTCCCCCCGCGCGGGCGCCACGCTGGACGTCCTCGTCGAGAACATGGGCGGCGTCAACTACGGCCCCCACATCGGCGACCCGAAGGGCCTGCTCGGCCCCGTCTCCTTCGACGGCACCGCCGTACGGGACTGGGACTGCCACGCCCTGCCCCTGGGCGACCTGGACGCCCTGCCCTTCGCGCCGGCCTCGGGCGGAAGCGCCACCCCCGCCTTCCACCACGGCACCTTCGAGGTGCTCGAGCCCGCCGACACCTTCCTCTCCCTGCCCGGCTGGACCAAGGGCCAGGCCTGGGTCAACGGCTTCCACCTGGGCCGTTACTGGAACCGCGGTCCCCAGCGGACCCTGTACGTGCCCGGGCCGGTGCTGCGGGCCAGCGCCAACGACCTCGTCCTGCTCGAACTGCACGCGAGCACCACCTCGCGCGTCGTCCTCACCGACGCCCCCGACCTCGGTCATGAGCAGTCCTGACCCCGTCTCCCCGGCCTATCCTGTGACTCCGTCCCGGCCGCGCACGGCCCGGGACGGAGTCCGCCGAAGGCCGGAGCGAGGCCGGGAGGGTCCGGTGTCATGACGGGGAGCACGGCCGAGGGCCCGGCCCGCAAGGGACGCAGCCGGCGCGGTTTCGCGGGCGCGCGCCCCGTGATGGACGACGTGGCGCGGCTGGCCGGGGTCTCCAAACAGACCGTCTCGCGCGTCCTCAACGACCATCCGTCCGTACGCCCGGACACGCGCGAGGCCGTCCTGGAGGCGATGCGCTCGCTCGGCTACCGTCCCAGCCGCAGCGCGCGCTCCCTGGCCAGCGGCCGGACCCGCACGCTCGGGGTCATCTCCTTCGATGCCGCCCGGTTCGGCCCCGCCTCCATCCTCACCGCGATCAACACCGCGGCGCAGGACTCCGGTTACCTGGTCAGTTCCATCGCGATCACCACCGCCGACCCGGAGCCGGTGGCGCAGGCCGTGCAGCGGCTGACCGCCGAGGGCGTCGACGGCGTCATCGCCATCGCCCCGCAGCGCGGCGTCGGCCGGGCCCTGGCGGACGCGCGTCCCGGCATGCCGCTGGTGATGCTGGAGAACGACCTCGCGGACGGCACGCCCCTGGTCACCGCGGACTCCCGGACGGGCGCCCGCGAGGCGACCGAGCACCTCCTCCGCCTCGGGCACCCCACGGTCTGGCACCTCGCGGGCCCGGTCGGGTGGATCTCCGCCGAGCAACGCCTCGACAGCTGGCGCGCCACCCTGACGGCGGCCGGCGCCCCGGTCCACGCACCCCTCGTCGGCGACTGGAGCGCCGATTCCGGGTACCGGCTGGGACGGCTCCTCGCCGAACGCCCGGACGTCAGCGCCGTGTTCGCGTCGAACGACCAGATGGCGCTCGGGGTGCTGCGCGCCTTCCACGAGGCCGGCCGCCGGGTCCCGGACGACGTGAGCGTCGTCGGGTACGACGACATCCCCGAGGCCGCGCACTTCCTCCCCCCGCTGACGACCGTGCGCACCGACTTCCGCGAGATCGGCACGCGTGCGGTGGGTCTCCTGCTGGACCGCATCGACGGCCGGGTCCGGACCGGCGGCGTGCCGGTCGCACCGGTCGAACTCGTCGTGCGGCGCAGCAGCGGACCCGCGCCGGGAGGCTGATGTCCCGATTGTCACCGGGCCCCCGGACGCGTCCCGTACCGTCGGCTACGACATGATCACCACCGCCGCACCGGCGAACCGACGACGGAGGCCCACGTCCATGTCCCGATCCACCGCCCGCACGGTCGTCGCGCACGAGACGCTGCCCGTCCGCGTCCTCCTCGGACCCGGTGCCCGGCACCGGATACCGGAGGAACTCGCGGGGCTCGGCGCCCGACGGGTGCTGCTCGTCTCGGCCGGGTCCGCCAAGTCCGCGGCCGACGAGCTGGCCGGGGCGCTCGGCCCCCGGCTGGCGGCCCGCTTCGGCCGGCCCGCGGTACATACGCCGGCCGGCGTGACGGAGGAGGCCATGGAGGTCGTGCGGGAGAGCGCCGCGGACGCCGTGGTGGCCCTCGGCGGCGGCTCGGCCGTCGGCCTGGCCAAGGCGCTCTCGGCGCGTACGGGCATGCCGCAGCTCGCGGTGCCCACCACGTACGCGGGCTCGGAGGCGACCCCCGTCCTCGGTGAGACGGAGGACGGGGTGAAGACCACCCGCCGCGACCCGGCGCTCGCCCCGGGCACGGTGGTGTACGACCCCGAGCTGACGCTGACGATGCCGCCCGGACTCACCCTCACCAGCGCCCTCAACGCGCTGGCCCACGCGGTCGAGGCGCTGTGGGCGCCCGACGCGAACGCGGCCACCGACGCGCTGGCGGCCGAGGCGGCCGAAGGGGTCCTCGCCGCGCTCCCGGAGGTGCTGCGGGAGCCGGCCGGCCTGGCGGGCCGCATCCGGCTCCAGGAGTCGGCGTGGCTCGCCGGACTGTGCCTGGCGCAGACCCGCACGGGGCTGCACCACCAGCTCGCGCACGCCCTCGGCGGAGCCTTCGACCTGCCGCACGCGGAGCTGCACGCACTGCTCCTGCCGCACGTCCTCGCCTTCAACCTGCCCTGGGCTCCCGGGGCGGCCGCCCGGCTGCGGCGGATCACCGGCGGCGATCCCGTCGCGGTGGTCGGCCGGCTGGCCCGCGGCCACGACGGCCCGACCACGCTCGGCGCGCTCGGCGTCCCGCGCGACGCCCTGCGCACGGTCGCCGAACGCGTCGCCGACCGGCCGTACCCCAACCCGCGCACCCCGGACGCGGACTCCGTGACCCGGCTGCTGGAGGACGCCTGGTGATGCCGCGTCCCCGCCGCGGATTCATGGCACCACGCTGGGAGCCAGATCCCGACATTCGCAGGGGTCGTAGCGCCGTCCACACCCTCACACTTGGTCGCCCGGGAGGAAACGCTTCCGAGCGCTGCTCCGACCCGCACAGGTGCCGGCCCTTCCTGCCCGTCACCCGGGCGTGCTCCGGACCCGCCTCACCGTACTGGGCGAGCAAGGCGTTCCTCGGCCTGCTCCTGCCCGCCGACCACCCCGTGTGGACGGCCGCCGAGGAACCCGGTCCGGTCGAGGACACCCCCCACCACAGCCGTCTCGCCTACTCCAGCGCCACCGCGCCCGACACCCCGCCGGACGCCACGGTGACCGGCCCGCACCGGGCGCTCGTCCGCCGCGACGACGGTCTGGCCAGCGCGCTGGTCGGCCTGCTCGGCTGGACGGCTCCCGGCGCCGACGGCCGCGGCGACGTCGTCCGCGCCCGGGGCCCCAACGCGTACGGCCACCACTCGGCCACCCCGGTCCTGCTGGCCCGCCACCCCGGCGGCACACTGCTGCTGGCCACCCTCCTGGTCCTGTCCGCCGACCCGTCCGGGTGCGCGGACATCCACGCGCTGCGCTCCGGGACCGGGGTGCGCACGGCCGAGGACGGCACGGTGGAGATCCGGTTCCCGGACGGCACGACCGAGCGGGTGCACCCCCGCGAACTCACGCCACCGGGGAGTGTCCTGCCCTGAGTCGGCGGGGCGTCATGCCTCGCCGCGGGCGTCGGGGGTGCGGGAGCCGTCGAGGGCCGCGCAGCAGCCGCCACCGCCGTCGGCGGTGGGCGGGCGGAAGCAGGCGAGGACCGTCTTGCCGTGCGTGCAGCGCTGCGCCTCCCAGCCGTCGGCCAGGGCGTCGACGAGGAACATGCCCCGCCCGCCGAGGCGTTCGGTGCTCGGCGGCTTCGGCGTCGGCAGGTCGGTGGAGCCGTCGTGCACGGCGATGTGCAGGCACTGGTTGTCCCAGGTCAGCATCAACTGGGCCGCGCTGTGTGCGTGCAGGTGCGCGTTGGTGACCAGTTCCGAGACCGCCAGCAGCACCGAGTCCACCGTGTCGGGGGCGTCCTCGGTCCACCCCAGCGTCTGCAGGTGCTCCAGCGTCCAGTCCCGTGCCGCCTTGGCCCCGCTGCTCAGCGGGATGCACCGGGCCCAGCCCACCGCCCGCACCGACGATTCACCCATCGTGATCCCTCACCCGAGATGGTTCCTGGTCTTGGTCCTCGGCCCGATCGGGCACTGTGGGGACTCGGGTACCCGGCGTTCCCGCCTTGACGCCGGTGTCCGTGCGGGACCACTTCTGACACACCGTCAGGTACGGCCCGGCCTCACTCGCTGGTGGCCAGTTCGCCGCTGAGCCTGCCGTGGAGGTGGGCGCTGGGCCCGTTCAGGCCGGTGATCTCCACGGTCTTGCCGCGCCGGCCGTACCTGGTCGTGACGGCGTCGAGGGCCGCCACCGAGGAGGCGTCCCAGACGTGCGCGGCGGACAGGTCGATGACGACCCGGTCGGGGTCGCCCGCGTAGTCGAACCGGCCGACCAGGTCGTTGGACGAGGCGAAGAACAGCTCGCCGGTGACCGAGTAGACGACACAGGTGCCGTCGGGGTCCCGTACGGCGGTGACGTCGGCGAGGCGGGCGACGCGCCGGGCGAAGACGACCGTCGCGGTGACGGTGCCGACGACCACGCCGACGGCGAGGTTGTGGGTGGCGACCACGCAGGCGACGGTGACGGCCATGACGACGGTCTCCCCGAGCGGCATGCGCCGCAGCGTCCCGGGCGCGACGGAGTGCCAGTCGAAGGTGGCCACCGAGACCATCACCATCACGGCCACCAGGGCGGCCATGGGGATGTCGGAGACGACCGGGCCGAAGACGATGCACAGCACCATCAGGAAGGCGCCGGCCAGGAACGTGGAGAGCCGGGTGCGGGCGCCGGAGACCCTCACGTTGATCATCGTCTGACCGATCATGGCGCAGCCGCCCATGCCGCCGAAGAAGCCGGTGACGATGTTGGCGACGCCCTGGCCGATGGACTCGCGGGTCTTGGAGGAGCGGGTGTCGGTGATGTCGTCGACCAGCTTGGCGGTCATCAGCGACTCCATCAGCCCGACCAGCGCCATGGCGAGCGCGTACGGGGCGATGGTGGTCAGGGTCTCCCAGGTGAAGGGCACGTCGGGCAGGCCCGGGACGGGGAGCGAGGACGGCAGGGTGCCCTTGTCGCCGACGGTCGGCACGGCGATGCCCGCACCGAGCGTGATGGCGGTGAGGACGACGATGGACACGAGCGGGGCGGGGACCACGGTGGTGACCTTCGGGAAGAACACCATGAGCGCGAGACCGCCGGCGATGAGCGGGTAGACCGGCCACGGCACGTCGGTCATCTCCGGCACCTGGGCCATGAAGATCAGGACGGCGAGCGAGTTGACGAAGCCGACCATGACCGAGCGGGGCACGAACCGCATCAGCCGGGCGACGCCCAGGGCGCCGAGCACGATCTGGAAGACACCGGCGAGGATGACCGCGGCCACCAGGTACCCGAAGCCGTGCTCGCGGTTGAGCGGGGCGATGACCAGGGCGACGGCTCCGGTGGCGGCGGAGATCATCGCGCGGCGCCCGCCGACGACCGAGATGACGACGGCCATGGTGAAGGAGGCGAACAGGCCGACCGCCGGATCGACGCCGGCGATGATCGAGAACGAGATCGCCTCGGGGATCAGCGCGAGGGCGACGACGAGACCGGCGAGCACCTCGGTGCGCCAGACCCGGGGGTCGTTCAGCCAGTCGGGGCGCAGGCCGCGCAGTCGCGCGAGGGGAAACGTCGCAGACGAGGACAAGGAGACGGGTACCGTTCGTACGGGCGCACCCGGCCGGCAGGCGTGGGCGCACGGGAAGGACGCGCAGGGCCGGACCGGCTCTGCCGCGGGCGGCCCGTGGGGCGGGCCGGGAGTCTGTGCGGTGGACGTGGCCGGGCGCCGCGACGCGCGGGGCCGCGTCAGGTGCGGGACATCAGGGCGGGCAGGCGGCGGCGCCGGTCACCTGGGGCATGCGTAGGCTCTCTCCTGCGGGGTTCGGTGCCGCGCACCGGGCTTCTGCCGAGGCGGTCATCGGCTCCGGCGCGTCCGGCGGACGGCCGAGCTCCGCCGACGGGAACGGCACGAGCCGTCGACGACCACAACTCTACCCTAACGTTAGAGTAGAGATAGATCAGGGTCCGCACCGGGTGCGGTCACCCCACCGGAAAGGGCCGGGACCACGGGCGTGGACAGCAAGCACATGCAGATCGGCGAGGTCGCCGCGCGGACGGAGCTGTCCCTGCGCACCATCCGGCACTACGAGGAGAGCGGCCTGGTCATCCCCTCGGCCCGCTCCCAGGGCGGTTTCCGCCTCTACACCGAGTCCGACGTCGCCCGCCTCATGATCATCCGTCGTATGAAGCCGCTGGGCTTCACCCTGGACGAGATGCGCGACCTGCTGGCAGCCACCGACCGCCTCGACGCCTCCGGCGGACCGGGCGCACCGGACGAGGAGGAGCGGGCGGCGCTGCTGGAGCGGGTACGGGGGTACGAGGCCGCCGCCGCCCGGAAGATCGAGGAACTCCAGGTGCAGCTCTCACGCGCCGAGGACTTCGCCGCAACCCTCCGCGCCCGCCTCGCGGACGGCGACCCGACCGCGGACGGGGACCCGACCGCGGCCGCCGGACCCACCCGCGGCTGACGGGCCACCCCGCCCGTCGACGCTCACCCGAGGCTCAGCAGCACGACGGCGCCCGCGGCGCCCAGCAGGCCGGTGGCCTGCGCCCTGGTCACCCTCTCGTGCAGCACCGTGAGCCCGAGGAGCGTCGGGACGGCCGGGTACATGGAGGCCAGCACGACCGCGACGGCCAGCATCTGCTGCCGGGTGGCCCAGAGGTAGAGGATGAGGCCGAGGGCCGCGCCCGCCCCGATCGCGACCGCCCGGACCGACATCCCGAGGGGCCGCCGGAACTGGGCGGAGTGCCGCCGCGCGCTCGGCAGGAGCAGCAGGACCGCGGCGACCCGCCCGGCGACCACGGGCCACACCCCGCTCGCCGCGTCCGCCTGGGCGAGCCCGATGTACTGCACGGCCACCCCCAGGCTGGCGATCAGGCCGTCCGTCGCCACCCGGCCCGCGGGCGACGGACGGCCGCGCCCCGCACGGCCGCCGGAGACCAGCCACAGCGCGGGCACGGTGACGCAGATGCCCCACCAGGCCAGGGGGCCGGGCCGGTCGCCCAGGAAGGCGACGCCGCAGACCACGGACAGCGCCACACCGGTGACGGCGCTCACCGGGACCACCACGCTCATGGCGCCGCGGCTCAGACCGCGGTTGAGGAAGTGCATGGCCGCCGCACTGCCGGCACCGGACAGCACCCCCCACAGCACGTCCGCGGACCGCACCGCTTCCGCGGGCAGCACGAGGGCGAACGCGAGAGCCGGCAACAGGCTGCCGATCTGCCCGAGGAAGGTGACCACGGCGAAGTGCATCCGGCGGGACAGCAGCCCGCCGGCGAAGTCGACGACGCCGTAACAGGCCGCGGAGGCCAGCGCCAAGGAGACACCCACCCGTCCCCGGTGCCCGGCGTCACCGTGCCCATGCACGGCCTGCCCCACCGGTCTCCACTTCCTCACCGATCGATCACAACTCGCGGGATCGGCAGGTGTGTTCGCACGCAACAGGGGCACTTGGGACAGCGAGCCGGTACTGAGTCGCACCGGTTCGTCATACTTCGAGGGGAGAAAGCTTGATGAACAGGACGCGCAGGGGGGCCAGGGTCGGCACGTTGACTGTCGCGAGCGTCCTGGTGGGCACGGTGCTGGTCGGTTGCGGCGACGGCGACGACTCCACCGACAGCGCCGGCAACGCTTCCACGAGCGAGAGCCCGGGTGCCCGGGAGGACGGCACGCAGGCGGTGCGCGCGGCCTACGACAAGACGGCCGAGGAGGAGACCGCGCGGATGACGATGCGGGTGCAGACCTCCGCCCAGGGCCAGTCGGTCACCGTCGACGGGGAGGGCACCATCGACCTGGCCGACGGCGACAGCGTCATGACCGCCACCGCGCAGGGCCAGAAGGTCGAGCAGCGGGTGGTCGACCAGGTCCTCTACCAGAAGGCACCCGGGCAGGAGGGTGCGGGCGGCAAGCCCTGGATCAAGATCGACCTGGAGAAGGCCGCCCAGCAGCAGGGCGCGGGCGGCCAGTCCGTCAACAACCCCGCCGACTCCGCGGCGTACGCCAAGGCGATCACCGACAAGGACGTGACGGAGAAGGGGACGGAGACGATCGACGGCGTCGACACCACGCGCTACCGCGTCACCGTCGACGTCGCCGAGCTGCCGAACGGCGCGCAGCTGAGCCGGCAGGTGGGACAGACCCTGCCCATGGACGTGTGGCTCGACGACGAGGGCCGCATCCGCCGCCAGCAGCTGGACATGACCGTCAAGGCTCCGGCCGCCTCGACGGAGCAGTCGGCCGCCGACTCCTCGGCCGCGCCGCAGGAGGCGAAGGTGCGCACCGTCATGGAGTTCACCGACTTCGGCACGGAGGTGGAGGCCGAGGCACCGCCGGCGGACCAGGTGACCGACATGACCGGGAAGCTCTCCGAGCAGCAGGGCCAGACGCAGGGGCAGGGCTGACGCCCCTCCCCGCATCGGCCGCCGCGCCCTCTGACGGCGAGCGTCCGAAGGCCGCACGACACGTGGGCCGGAGCCTCGACGGGCGCCGGCCCACGTGTCGTGTTCCGCGGCGGACCGCGGACGCCGCTGTGCTGCTGGGCGGGGTGATCAGCCGCTACCACGCACGCTCCTGTCGTACGGCGGCGCCACGTCCTCCTCCAGCCGGTCGCGCAGGGCCGTCACCGCGTGCCGGGCGAAGCGGCGTGCGTCCGCCGTGCCGCCGGCGCGGGCCCACAGCAGACGCAGGGGGACGCGTGGTCCGTCCGCCAGCCGGAGGGCCACCGTGCCTTCGGGCGTGCTGGTGCCGAACGCCGGCACGGCGGTGAGGGCGACGGCCTGGCCGAGGCGGACCACGGCAAGCATCTGGAGCCCGTCACTGACTTCCGGGCCCGCCCTGCCCGGCAGCCCGTCCGGCCACAGGGCCGGGTCGCCGAGCGGGTCCGGGGAGCCGCGCCAGCCGACGAGGGGCTCGTCGGCGAGGTCGGCGACGCGCACCGTCCGCCGCCGGTCCGCGAGGTGGTGCCCGGCGGCGACCATCACGTGGGTGGGCAGGTGGCCGACGAGGACGCCGTCGAGTCCCGCTTCCGGGGCACCGCGCCACAGCACGAGGTCGGCGCGGCCCGTGCGCAGCGGGTCGAGCCGGTCGCCCAGGGTGCCGACGACGGTACGGGCGGGCCGGGGCGGACCGGTGTCGTTGTAGGCGCGGACGAGCTCGTCCAGCAGGGCGGCGTCACAGCCGGGACCGGTCACCGTCAGCGCGTCCCCCGGCGCCGCCACCCGCCGCACCTGCGAGAGCGAGCGGTCGAGGTGGGCCAGGAGCGACCTGCTCTCGGCGAGCATGACCTCCCCGGCGGAGGTGAGGCCGACCCCGTTCGTCGTCCGTTCGAACAGGGTGACGCCGAGGGTCTTCTCCAGACCGCGGATCGCGCGCGACAGCGCCGGCTGGGTCATCGTCAGGCGGTGCGCCGCACGCGTGAAGTTCAGTTCCTCGGCCACCGCGACGAAGTAGTGGACCCGTCTGATCTCCACGTCATCCATGGCTCCAGGCTCGCACATGCGGCGATGCCACCAGGGCATGGCCCCATGCCGAATGGGACCTTCCACGGCCGTGCGCGCTGCGGTCTGCTGGACCCCATGACAACGGAACCCTCTCTCAGGACACGCAGGGCGATCGTGACCGGCGGAACGGCCGGCATCGGTCTCCAGCTCACCCTCGAACTGGCGGCGCAGGGCTGGGACGTCACCGTCGTGGCCCGTGACGAAGCACGCGGCGCCGCGGCCGTGGCCCGCATCGACGAGGCCGCGGGCCGTGCCGCGGGCCGCTTCGTACGCGCCGACCTCTCCTCCGTGGCCGAGACCCGGGCGACCGGGCGCCGCCTGGCCGCCGAGGGGCCCCTGCACCTGCTCGTGAACAACGTGGGCGGCATGTGGACCGAACGGTGGCTGAGCCCGGAGGGCATCGAAGCCAGTGTGGCGCTCAACCACCTGTCCCCCTACGTCCTCACCGAGACGCTGCTGGAGTCGCTCACCGCCGCCGCGCCCAGCCGGATCGTCAACATCACCTCGGGCGCCGTCGCGGCCGCGCTGCCCGTCTTCGACGACGTGGAGCCGCCCGGCCCGCACTACGGCCTGGCCGCCACCGGCCGCGCCAAGCTGGCCCACCTCGCGCACACCGTGGAGCTGGCCGGACGGCTGGCGGACACCGGCGTCACGGTGCTCGCCGCCGACCCCGGGCCCGCCGCCACCGACAACGCGGCGCAGATGACCGTCGACATCCTCCCGCCCGAGCTGCGCCCACACTGGGAGCAGATCCGGGAGGGCGTGACGAGGCCCCTGCACCTCGCGGTGCGGGGCCCGCTGGCGGCCGCGACCGGAGCCGTTCCGGCGGCCGGGGCCGGCCTGGTGATCGGGCCCGCCGGGGAGCCGGACAGCACCCTGCTCGGCTCCGTGACCCCCGAGGTCACCCGGGCCGTGCGGACGTGGACGGAGAAGCTGCTGGCCACGACGGGGCCGTGAGGGCGGGGTGATCGTGAGGGCGGTCGTGAGCGGCACGCCGTCGGGTACGCGCGGAGCCGTACAGCCGACATCCCGCTGACGAAAGCTAACGTATTACCCATGTCCGACATGTCGCATGGTGTTCACGGCAAACCACCGACGCACGAACAGCGGTGGGCGAGGTTCAAGGAGTCGCCCTTCCTGCCGGCCACCGTCCTGATGCTCATCCTGGCGGCGGCGGCCGGCCTCTTCGCCGGCTCCTACACCTACACCATGGCCAACCCCACCCCGCACTCGATCCCGGCCGCGGTCGTGGGCCCCCACGAGCAGGACCCCGGCAGGACCTTCCTCACCGGCATGGAGGAGGCGCTCGACGCCTCGGTGAAGGTGCATCCCTACGGCACCACGGAGCAGGCCCAGGAGGCGATCGACGAGCAGAAGGTCTTCGCGGTCTTCGACGTGCGCGAGGACGACCGGTCCGTCCGCGTCCAGCTGTCCGGGGCCTCCGGGGCCACCGTGTCCCAGGTCCTGGACCAGGCGGCGGTCGCCGTCGGCGAGGAGACCGGCATCAAGGTCACGGTCACGGACGTCAAACCCCTGCAGGACGGCGACCCCCGCGGTCTGGCGATCTTCTACATCTCGCTGGCCGCCGTGATCATCGGCTTCGTCGGCGCGATCCAGCTGAGCGTGCACGCGCGGGCGCTCACCCCGCTCGAACGGGTCGCCTTCACCGCCGCGTACGCCATGCTCGGCGCGTTCGCCATCGCCGCGGTGGTGGACTGGCTGCTCGGCGCGCTCGACCTGCCCTTCGCCGAGTCATGGGCGATCCTCGCCTTCACCATGTTCACCAGCGGCATGGTCTTCACCATGTTCAACACCCTCGTCGGCCGCTGGGCGATGCTGCCGACGTGGGGGCTGATGGTGCTGCTGGGCAACCCCTCCTCGGGCGGCGCGGTGTCCTGGCCGCTGCTGCCCTCCCCGCTCGGCGCCGTCGGTCAGTGGCTGCCGCCGGGCGCCTCCGTCAACGCCCAGCACACGGCGGTGTACTTCCCCGGGCACCAGCACGCCTTCCCGTTCCTGGTGATGGCGGGCTGGGCGCTGGTGTCCTGCGTGGTGTTCTGGACCTGGCGGCACCGGCACCCCGGCGGCCGCGACACCCGGCCGGCGCACGCCGCGGAGTGAGGCTCCGTCCGGGACGGTCCCGGTGCCGGCGTGCGCGGGAACGCCCGGGCCGACCGTACACACGTACGGCCGGCCCGGGCGCCGTCGTCAGGCGAGTCAGACGAGGTCGAACCGGTCCAGGTCCATGACCTTGCTCCACGCGGCGACGAAGTCCTTCGCGAACTTCTCCTTCGCGTCGTCGCTCGCGTAGACCTCGGCGAGGGCGCGCAGCTCGGAGTTGGAGCCGAACACCAGGTCGGCACGGGTGCCGGTCCACCTGACCTCGCCGGTGGCGCGGTCGCGGCCCTCGAACGCGGACTGGTCCTCGGACGTCGAGCTCCACGCCGTGCCCATGTCGAGCAGGTTGGCGAAGAAGTCGTTCGTCAGCGTGCCGGGGTTGTCGGTGAGGACACCGGTCCTCGAGCCGTCGTGGTTCGCGCCGAGCACGCGCAGGCCGCCGACCAGGACGGTCAGCTCCGGGGCGCTCAGCGTGAGCAGGTTGGCGCGGTCGATGAGCAGGTACTCGGCCGGCAGGCGGTTGCCCTTGCCGTAGAAGTTGCGGAAGCCGTCGGCCCGGGGCTCCAGCGCGGCGAAGGACTCCGCGTCGGTGTGCTCGTCACCCGCGTCGACCCGGCCCGGGGTGAAGGGCACCTCGAGGTCGAACCCGGCGTCCTTGGCGGCCTTCTCGACGGCGGCGGAGCCGCCGAGCACGATCAGGTCGGCCAGGGAGACCTTCTTGGCACCGGCGCCGGAGTCGAACTCCTGCTGGATGCCCTCGAGGGTGCGCAGGACCAGCGCGAGCTGGTCGGGGTTGTTGACCTCCCAGTTCTTCTGCGGCTCCAGGCGGATGCGGGCGCCGTTGGCACCGCCGCGCTTGTCGCTGCCGCGGTACGTGGAGGCCGACGCCCACGCGGTGGAGACCAGCTGGGAGACGGTCAGGCCCGAGTCGAGCAGCTTGGCCTTGAGCGCCGCGACGTCGTCCGCGTCGATGAGCTCGCCCTCGCGCTCCGGCAGCGGGTCCTGCCACAGCAGGGTCTCCTCGGGCACCTCCGGGCCGAGGTACAGCGACTTCGGGCCCATGTCACGGTGGGTCAGCTTGAACCAGGCGCGCGCGAACGCGTCCGCGAACTCCTCCGGGTTCTGCCAGAAGCGGCGGGAGATCTCCTCGTAGACCGGGTCGAAGCGCAGCGCCAGGTCGGCGGTGAGCATCGCCGGGGCGATCTTCTTGTCGGCGTCGTGGGCGTGCGGGACGGTGCCCTCGCCCGCGCCGTCCTTCGGCTTCCACTGCTTGGCGCCGGCCGGGGACTCGGTCAGCTCCCACTCGTAGCCGAAGAGGTTCTCGAAGAAGCCCATGCTCCACTGCGTGGGCGTGGTGGTCCAGGTGACCTCCAGGCCGGAGGTGATCGCGTCCGCGCCCTTGCCGGTGCCGAAACTGTTCCGCCAGCCCAGGCCCTGCTCCTCGAGGCCGGCGGCCTCCGGGTTGTCCCCGACGTGGCTGTCCGGGCCGGCGCCGTGGGTCTTGCCGAAGGTGTGGCCACCGGCGATCAGGGCGACGGTCTCCTCGTCGTTCATCGCCATGCGGCGGAACGTCTCGCGGATGTCGCGGGCGGAGGCCAGCGGGTCCGGGTTGCCGTTCGGGCCCTCGGGGTTGACGTAGATGAGACCCATCTGGACCGCGCCGAGGGGCTCCTCCAGCTCGCGGTCACCGGTGTAGCGCTCGTCGCCGAGCCAGGTGGTCTCCGGGCCCCAGTAGACGTCGTCCTCGGGCTCCCACACGTCCACGCGGCCGCCGGCGAAGCCGAACGTCTTCGCGCCCATCGACTCCAGGGCGACGTTGCCCGTGAGGATCATGAGGTCGGCCCAGGAGATGGCCTTGCCGTACTTCTTCTTCACCGGCCACAGCAGCCGGCGGGCCTTGTCCAGGTTGCCGTTGTCCGGCCAGCTGTTGAGCGGGGCGAAGCGCTGCTGGCCGGCGCCGGCACCGCCGCGGCCGTCGCTGATCCGGTAGGTGCCGGCGCTGTGCCAGGCCATGCGGACCATCAGCGGGCCGTAGTGCCCGAAGTCGGCCGGCCACCAGTCCTGCGAGGTGGTCAGCGTCTCGGCGATGTCCCGCTTCACGGCCGCGAGGTCCAGGGACCTGAACGCCTCGGCGTAGTCGAAGTCCTCGTCCAGGGGGTTGGCCACGGCCGGGTTCTTGGCCAGGATCTTCAGGTTCAGCCGCTCGGGCCACCACTGACGGTTCCCGCCGCCCTGGGTCGGGTGCGGGGCGCGCGCGGTGTGCGCGACGGGGCAGCCACCCGCGCCGTCCGACCCCTCCTGGGAGGTTTTGGGGTCGGTGACGACTGCGTCGTGGTTCTCAGACATGGGTTTCCTTCCGGACCGAGCGGTCACGGTGATGGGTGACTGCCGGTGGCGGCAGTGGTGCTGGAACGGGCGGGGCGCGGGCCCCGTCGGGGTGACCCCGTCCTCGGCCCTTGGCCGGTGCCGGAACAGATCCTACGATTGACAGAGTCCAAGTCAAGAAGTGGGTTGGTCCCCCGGTCAGTTGACATTGCCGCCTCCCTCCATAGACTTCGTGCGCCATCGAAACCGAATGGGTGAACCAACATGAGTGACCTGCTGGAGCGGCTGCGCGGACGTGGCTGGCGGATGACGTCCCAGCGGCGGGTCGTGGCGGAGGTCCTCGGCGGCGACCACGTTCACCTCACGGCCGACGAGGTGCATGCCCGCGCCGTACTGCGGCTGCCCGAGATATCCCGCGCCACCGTCTACAACACCCTGGGCGAGATGGTGTCCCTGGGTGAGATCGTGGAGGTCTCGACCGAGGGCCGCGCCAAGCGCTACGACCCCAACGCGCACCGGCCGCACCAGCACCTGGTCTGCTCCGGCTGCGGCACCATCCGCGACGTGCACCCGACCGGGGACCTCCTGGCCGGCCTGCCGGCCGAGCAGCGGTTCGGCTTCACGGTCTCCGAGGCCGTGATCACCTACCGCGGGCTCTGCCCCTCCTGCGCCTGACGCGGTACTCCGCCCGCCGGGAGCGTCGGCTCCACGATGATCCGGCCGACTCGGGGTAGGGGGACGGCAAGCCACTCCACCACCCCCCGGAGGACCGAGGATGACCGACGACGCCTACCTGTTCCTGCTGGACGACGAGACCGTACGGCTCGGTGTGCCGCCGGCCGCGCTCGGGACGCCGGCCTGCATGGAGACCCCCGCCGTGCTCGCCTGGCTGGCCGCGCACGACGTCACGGCGACGTCCCGCGCGCTGCGGTTGCTGCCGCCCGAGGACACCGCGGCCGTCCCGGAGGGCGCGGAGCGGCTGCCGGTCCCGCTCAGCGACGAGGAACTGACCCTGCTGCGTCACCACAACGCGCCCCGGTCCCTCGTGGGGATCGAGGAGGAGCTGCTGGCCTACCGCGACATCACCGACGGCCGGGAGGCACTGCTCGTCCGCGCCCTGGCAGCGGGCGTGCCCCTGGTGCGCATCGCGGAACTGACCGGTGAGGACCCCGCGGCCGTCGCGGCCGCGACCGGCTGACGGCGGGCACGGGCGGAAGGCCGGGCGGCCGGGGGCGGCTCAGTCCGTCGTCTGGTCGTGCGGGGCCGTCGCGGGCGTGTCGGTGACGCGGTCCCGCCCGCCGTCGTGTCCGGACACCACCACGGCGACGATGCCGACGGCCACGGCGACGACGACGGCCCGGCCCACGGCCCGCCCGGCCCACGCCGGCAGGGAGACCCCGCCCCGGCGGCCGGGCGCGCCGAGCCGCTCGGCG